>DASSUE010000313.1:0-2061 GCA_035707305.1 Gemmatimonadales bacterium | reverse complement strand
GCACGCCGTCGGATCGTTGGGGTTCTGACCCGTGGGTGTGACCGCGATGCCGGCCGAGTTCGTGGTCGGCGTGTTGGGGTTCGCGTTGATCTCGGTCTGGCCGTACGGAATCCGGGCCGGGATCGGGGACGTGGCCGGCGTGGTGCTATTGGGCGGCGCCGCCGGTGCGAGCGACGGCAAGCAGGTGCGCTTGTGGTCGCTCCAGACTTCAGGATTCAGGAACAGCGTGACGTACTTCTCCTCCATGATGTTCTGGAGGTTCGCCGGCACGCTCCCGAGCGCGGGGAACGTGACCGCCAGCCCGCCGATGCTGCCGAACGAGCGGTTCGCCCGCGCGGCGTCGAGATACTGCTGGGCCAGCCCCGCGTTGCCGGTGGCCAGCGCGGCCTCGGCACCGATGAGCTGCGTTTCGGCCCAGGTGATCATCGGCGTACGGAAATCGCCCGCGCCCGAAACGCCATCGATGATGGCGCCCAGCCCGGAGTAATTCCCGGCCGGCGATCCGTTGCCGTTGTCGATCCCACCGGTGGTGGCCAGGTTCGTGGCGCCGCCGGGGCGGAACCCGAAGAAGTCGGTCGGAGCGCCGCCCGCCTCAGCCGGCGTGAAGTAGAAGTTGAGTCGGGCGTCGTCCTCGATCCCTGCCGCGATCCGGCGCTTGAGGATCTCGATCAACGCCGAGCCCGGCCCGATGTCGCCGCGGGCCGCGGAGAACTGCCACCAGATGTTGTTCCCGTTAGGCGTGGCGTCATGATACCACAGGAAATCGTTCTCGGGCGTGCTGATCCCCGGCCCGCCGTTGTTCAAGCCCGGTGGCCCGACCTCGGCCAGGGCGAGCGCGTAGTTCGCCGGATTCGTCTCGGCCAGATGCATGTACAGCCTGGCCTTTAACGAATGGGCCACCTCGGTGTATACCGCCCGGAGCGCGTCGGTGTCGCCGCCCCGATCGTTGTAGATCAGCTCCGCGCCGTCGGCCGGCGGCCCCGCGTTGGTGGGGCCGCTGGCCGGCAGGAAGATGTTGATCGCGGAGTCGAGCTGCGCGATGAGATCGGCGTACACCTGCAGCTGGGGATCGAACGCCGGGGTCAGGTTGTTGGAGTCGGCGGCCTCACGATATGGAATGTCGCCCCAGAAATCAGCGGCGAGCCCGACCGTGATCGCCTCGTACACTTTCGCGATCCCGATATACAGCGAATCGTCTACCCGCCGGGAGATCTGCTGCATCTTGTGGATGTCGAGCAGGCCGCCGCCGCCGGTAACGGTGCGGGTGGATCCGTAGACGGCGCCGAAGTAGGTATCGGTGTCCCCCGGGCCCGTGGTTCCGCGATCATAGCCGATCTGCTGGCGCGAGTTGCCCGACACCTGCTGGGTGTACATCGCGGCGTAGCGGCCCAGCTGCCCCTCGTACTGCACCACCTGTGCCGCTTGGATGCCGACGTAGAGCGGCCCGGGACGGGTCAGCTGATCCACGGCGTTCGGGTTCGTGGTGACCCCCGGTCCGGAGATGAAGTCGCTACACCCCGACACGCCGGTCGCGAGGACCAGGGCGAGCGCTGTCTTGCGTGCGTTGCGCATAGTCTGGTTTCCTCGCGGTCAGCGGTTGAGCGTGAAGGAGAACACGAACGACCGCGCCTGCGGGTTGTTGAAGTAATCGATGCCCTTCACCGGGGTCGCGGCGCCGAGTAACGACGTCTCCGGATCCACGCCGGTGTAGTCGTTGGAGCTCAGCAGATTGCGGCCCGCCAGCCGGAGCTCGATGCTGCTGAGCCCGAGGCTGCGAGCGACCCACGGCTGATCGAGCGTATAGCCCAGCGAGACCTCGCGCAGCTTGACGAAGCCGCCCGGCTCGATGAACTGCACGTCCGGACCGTTGAAGATGCCGCCCGCTCCCTGGAACCAGTTCTGGTCCAGCGGCACCGACAGCCCCGCGCCCGGGCCGACAACCGACTCGTTCTCGAAGTAGCTGTCACCGAACACGACATTGCCGCCGTCGCGCCGGATCTGCGACTCGAGGCTGGTGCCGAAGTGGTTCAGCGCGCCCTTGGTGCCGTTGTGGTTGAGCCC
>DASSUE010000312.1:0-5154 GCA_035707305.1 Gemmatimonadales bacterium | reverse complement strand
GTACGAAGTGGTCGTTGTCGCGCAAGCCTGGGCGTTCAACCCGGCGGAGATCCGCGTGCCAGCGCAGGCCGAGGTAACGTTCATCGCCACGACCATAGACATCATCCACGGCTTCTATGTCGCGGGGACGCGCGTCAACATGATGCTCATTCCCGGCCAGTTATCGCGCAACAGCTATCGGTTCAAGGAGCCGGGGGAGCACCTGCTAATCTGCCACGAGTATTGCGGGCTCGGCCACCACGCCATGTATGGCAAGGTCATCGTCGAGCCGCCCCTCGCCACCAGCGCCGTACCTGTCCCCACGGCCACCGCAGCGTCTGCCTCCGGGCAGGAGTCGCACGTCCGGCACGACTGACCCCGCGCGAGGAGCCTGCATGGCTGCACCGACCGTATTCGACCCCACTGGCTATGACCTGCCGGCCGGCCAACGTCGGGTGCTGCGTTGGATGATCTATGTCGGCTACGCCGCGCTGACGGCTGGCGTGTTCCACGGCCTCGCCAACGCGCTCTCCTACGCCAAGATCGACATCATCGGGTACTTCCCCGCGCTGCGGACCTACTACCAAGGGCTCACGGCGCACGGCGTGGCGAACGTGCTCATCTTCACCTTCAGCTTTTCGAATGCCTTCCTCCCGCTCCTGACGGCACGCGCGCTCGGCCGGCCGCTCTCCTCAGGCTGGCTCTGGGCGTCGTTCGTCGCGCTCATCGTCGGAAACGCCATGGTCATCTATGCCGTGGTGAGCAACCAGGCGAGCGTGCTCTTCACTGCGTACGCCCCACTCCAAGCGCATTGGACGTTCTACATCGGTCTCGCCCTGGTAGTGGTGAGCACCTGGCTCGCGCTCGCCAACATGCTGCTCGCGCTCCGGACGTGGCGGCGCGACCATCCGGGTGCCCGCATCCCGTTGCTGGCGCACCTCTGTGTCGCCTCGTACTTGATGTGGTTCCTGGCGTCGCTCCCGATCGCCATATCGTTCCTCGGCTTCCTGGCGCCCTGGTCGCTGGGGCTCGTGCCCAAGACCGACCCGCTTCTCACCCGCACGCTCTTCTGGTTCACGGGGCACGCGATCGTGTACGCCTGGCTCCTTCCGGCGTACGTCTCCTGGTACGCCCTGATCCCACGCCAGGTGGGGGGCACGCTCATCAGCGACTCGTACGCCCGCCTGGTGTTCATCCTTTTCTTGCTGCTCTCGATCCCGGGGGCGGCCCACCACCAGTTCACTGATCCGGGCATCCCGGTGGGCATGAAGGTGGTGCATTCGGTGCTCACGTTCGGCGTCTTCTTCCCGAGCTTGGGGACGGCATTCTCGGTGATGGCCGCCCTCGAGATCGGTGGACGGCGCCGGGGTGGACGCGGGCTACTCGGATGGATCCCCAAGCTCCCGTGGGGAGACCCCTCCGTGGCGGCGCAGCTGCTCGCCATGATCATCTTTATTCTGGGGGGCGCGACCGGGCTCGTGAACGCGAGCTTCACGATGAACCAGGTGATCCACAACACCACCTGGGTCCCCGGACACTTTCACCTCACGGTAGGAACAGCTGTCGCGCTCACGGTCATGGGCGTCGCATACTGGCTCATCCCATATCTGAGTGGGCGCGCCCTGTTCAGCCGTAAGCTCGCGCTCGCTTCGACATGGGTCTATGCCATCGGCATCGTCGTCTTCGCCCGCGGTATGATCTCGGCCGGCTTGGAGGGGATGCCCCGACGCATCTACCGCGTCAAGGCGGCCTACGACAACCCGGCGTGGGACTTGGGCGGGACCCTCACCGGCATCGGCGGTACGCTCATGTTCGTCGGCGCCATCCTGTTTTTCGTCGTGATCGGCCTGACAATCGTCGCTGGCCGGCGGGGGCACGCCCCGGCCGATATCCCGGTCTCGGAGACGCTTACACCTCCGGCGCGCGCCGGCTGGGAGACCACTCTCGACCGCTTTGGGTGGTGGATCGTGGCGGCCGTGGCACTGATCATGATTGCCTACGGGCCATTCTTTGCCACGAGTCTGCCGCCCCGTATGATCTCGCCCGGCTTCAAGGCGTTCTGACCGCCGACCGGCGCCGCGCGCCTGGCGACGAGCACGAGGCACTACCCCAGCCGAGAATGTGCGGTGCTTTCCGCTTGAAGCGAAGCAAACGTGAGAACTGCTTCACGCATGTCGGGTCGATCCAAACCCTAGTGCCGGGTTATGCCCGCCTGCTCGCTCGCTGCCTCTCCGGGTGGCAGCGCCCGTAGGACGCCCACCGCGCCCTTAGTCGCGTCGGCGAAGGCGTGGGTAACGAAGGGGTAGTCGCCGGGCTCGCGGAGCCGCACCTCGAAGGTGGCGCCGCCTCCCACGGGGACGTCCACCGTTTGGACGCCGATCAGCGGGTTCGCTTGGGAGCCATCCTCGAAAACCCGCTCGAAGATCCCGCCGACCACGTGAAAGGAGCTGATGCGGTTGGGGCCGGCGTTCACGACGTAGAACCTGAGCAGCTCGTCAGGACGGACGTTGATCGGATGGTTCGCGTACTGATTCGCGCGCCCGTTGAACACGATATGGTCGGGCGCGAGGCTCAGGAGCTTGTCCCAGTCCAGGCTCCGCGTGGCGCTGGCCCCCGCTTTCGGGGTCAGATAGAACTCGCTCTGGACGATGACGAACTCCTGGGCCTTCGGACGGAGCGTCGCCGGGTCGACGATGAGCGCGCCGTACATCCCATTTGCGATATGCATTGCCACGGGCGCTGTCCCGCAGTGATACATGAACGCGCCCGGCACGTGGGCCACGAATCGGTAGTGGAGCGAGTCTCCCGGGTTCACGTTCGCGTAGTACTTGCTCGGGGCGATCTCCGCCGCGTGGAAATCGAGGCTGTGCGAGATGTTCGCCCGGTTCACCAGAGTGAAGTCGACCGTGTCGCCCTGCCGCACGCGGAGCGGCGGCCCAGGCACAGTGCCGCCGAAGGTCCAGGCAGCATACCGCACCCCCGGCGCGATGCTCACCGGAGTATGCGTCATCTCGAGTCGGATCGTGTGGAGACGCGCCCGCCTGGCGGGCGCGAGCCGCGCGAGGACCGGTGCCGGCTCAGCCTCCTGCCCGCCGATCGGCGCCTCCCCGTGCGAGACATCGGCCGGCGCCACGTTGTCGGGCTCTTCCTCGGGGCTGATGGTCACCCCTTGATCCGCGGAGCGCCCGGACTCGGAACGGGCGGAACCGGCGACACGGTCGGAGGGTGAAGGAGGACGACAGGCGGCGAGCAGCAAGGTCAGCCTGCCCGCGATCCGCCACAAGGCGGGGGATATAATGAGACTCTCAGTCAAGGTGACCGCGAACGAGATGCAGCCGCCTTCCGGGGGACATTCTGCAGGTAGAGCAAGATCCCTTCAGTCTCCTCCGCGGTGGGCGGGCGCACCTTCATCCGTTCCATGTTTCGTTCCATGCGCTGGAAGACTGCCACCCAGTCCTCCGCCGAGTGGATCGCAGGATCGGGCAGCGCGTGGCAGCGGCTGCAGATCTGGGCGAAGTGCTCGCGGCCCCTGCCCGGCGGTAGTGCCCCACCGCTCACTTGCAAGGCATGATCCGTAAGGTAGTTCACTAGTAGCACCCGCTCTCCCACGCCCGGCGTCTGCACCCGCAAACCCTGTGGCAAGCGGTCCATCCGGAGCCACATCCGGCGCACCACACCCGGCCAATCGGTGGCGCTGTGAGCCGCGGGCATGGGCAAAGCGTGGCATTGAGCGCAGTACTTGCCGGTCAGGCTAGCGCCAACCGAATTGGGGTCAGGAAGATCAGCTGGGGTGAACCCCTCAGGCGGGAGTGCGACCTTGGCCGATGCCAACAGCAGCGAGTCGGACCGGCTCGGTGTCACCAAGACGACAGAATCGGATCTCGCCTCTGTCTCGCGGCTCGGCCGCTCGGCCGGCCTCTGGCAGGCCGTCAGTGCCGCGCAGGCCAGAGCGATGCTCATTCTCTCGAAGGTGCCCATATCCCACTCCTTTCGGTGGGAGCGACGTGGCAACGCCACGATCCCCTCGGGCAACGCAACCATGGAGATCGCGTCACACCCACGCTACGGCGCACTGCATGACAGCTCGATGAGCAAAGGATGAAACGACGTTCAGGTTGGACCGCCGTTCGAGGCGAACGCCGAGGGCGCGGGGAGGACTCCCGCCGACCGGTCAGAAGTCCCGCCGGCTCCAGACTCTCGCAGCTGCGGCAAGCGGCAACCCGCACCAGGCGAGCGCCGAGGCCATGATCAACCACGCGCCTTCGCCCGGCCCAAGCGCGCGCTGCATCGCAGCGCCAGTGGGGCCGAGCAGCACGTCGGCGCCGAGACTGACGAGTCCGAGCGCGCGGAGGCCGTCGATCGGGTTGAGGGCAAGGAGCACAACGAGGTAGGGACCCGGCTCCCCGCTTCCCGTGAACTGCAGGAGTGCTATGGCCACCAGGTCATAGAGCACCGCCGCAAACAGCCAGGCGGCCAGTGCGCCACCGATCGCGGCCGCACGGCGGCGGGCCACTGCCCCGAGGAAGATTCCTACGGAGAGTGACGCGAATCCGACGAGGGTGGACCCGGCGGCGACGATCAGGTAGCCGGCCAATCCGGCCCAGCCCGCCATGAGGCCGACGAGAAGGCCCGTGAGCCCGAACCCGAAGAGTGCCACGCCGGCGACGGCGGCCCCCAGGCCGAGCGCCCGTCCCAGCAAGACCTCGGTGCGGGTGACGGGCTGTACCAGCAGGAGCTCGGTGCCGCCTTCGTCGGTCCCGAAGGCGTGCGCCCCGACGACCAGACCGAGCAACGGAAGCAGGTAGAGCGAGAGTGTCAGCAGCGATACTGCGGTCCGAATGAAGCCCTGCACGAGGACTTGCCCGCTCGGACCCAGCCCCGCGACCGCTATGCCCGCCGCCAGGAGACCGAAGATGCCGGCGAACCCCTGCACCAGCCGGCCACGGAGCGCGGCGCGGAGCTCGGACGCGGCGATGGTACGAACAGCCTCAACGGGGAGCACCGGTCACTCCCTCCGCGAGCAGCGCGCGCCAATCGCGAACCGCATCCGGCGCGGCGTCGGACGGATTCGAGCCATAGGCGGCCACATCGTACGACATCGGGGTGCGGACCCGCCCTGCCACGTAGAAAGCCGCGGCCGCCGGCAGCCAGCCACCCCGCCCGGCGTCGGTGACA
>DASSUE010000311.1:0-6757 GCA_035707305.1 Gemmatimonadales bacterium | reverse complement strand
TGCCTTCCAGTCGGTCCATACCGAAAACTACCTAAGCCCCATCCGCCGCCGCGCCACCCACTCGCCGCTGAACCCCACCACTGCCGCCAGGAACAACCAGGGAAAGTCCCGGGACGAGCGCTGCGACCGGCTCCCCGACACGGCGGCGGTCCGGGAACTGATCGTGGCGGTTCGCGGCAGCAGTTCTTGTGAGTACTCCTCGACCGCGACAATGCCTCCGCCGCCCGCCGCAAGGCGGTATCGATAGATGCCGGGCGGCAGTCGGACGGACGCTCGGCCGCCGCCATCGAATCGGAGCGTATCGGCCGCGCCAGCCGGCGCGCCGGTCCACTGAATGGCGGCCGGCTTCGGGCTCCCACCGCCGATCCACTCGAATACGACCGGTCGGCCGTTCTCGACTACTTGACGGACCGGGCGCGCCACACCCTGGGCGGTGTCGGCACCGGCCAGCAACCAACTGACTGCGGCGGCCACCCACGAGCGATACGCCTGCTCGCTGGTGCCGCCACGGAATGCCCAGCGCCACAATCCGTCGGCGAGCACCGAGACTTCGCGCACGCGGCCGCCGTCCCGCCCGGCCACCACCGGCCACTCCGGGCCTCGCCGGCCGTTCCGCGCATAGAGTGCTACCCATTCGTCGTCCGCGGATCTCCGCGTGACCAGCTGTACCGCGGGCGCGAACGAATCGATCGGCGCACCGGCGAAGGCCGCGTCGAGCGGTGAGGGGCCCGTGCCCGTCTGCAGGTACCAATCGCCCACCACGGGCGGTGCCCCGTCGGACTCACCATCGGGCCAACGCCACACGCCGCGCGCGCGACCCATTGGCAGGTCCCGAGGCGGTGGACCCTTGAGAATCAGTAGATCGGCCCGGCGCACGGCGTCCCGCAACGCTTGATCGCCGACCACTGACAGGTCTCGAAGGGAGCGCCAGCGGTCGGGCTCCAGCCGGGCGTAGCCCCGCACCGGAAGTCGGGCGACGTCTTTGACGGTGGAGTACAGGAACCGCGCGTCCCAGTCGACCGTCGTGGCGAGCAGCACGACGCCGGGCGTGGGCACGACACTAAGGGCGTGCAACCGCACGTCGGTCCGGCGCTCGGCATCGCCTGGCGGAATCGTGATCCGCAACATGTGGTCGCCGGCGCCGAGCCCGGTGCTTGGCATCCGGAGCCGGGCCCGCGCCGAGCCCTGGGCCGCCAGCGGTACGGTGCGGCGTACCGCGCGGCCATCGCCCAGCTCCACGGCCAGCGTCACGCTGTCCGGGGCGGCACCGGCATATGCTTGGACGTCCACATCGATCGTGAGCGAGTCGCCCGCAGCGATTCGGGCCGGACCGCTCACCGTCGTGATAGCGACATCGGGCACCGGCGTCCGGGGAAAGAGCCGCACCGAGGCGCGGGCCATCAGATCGCGCGGAAGCTCGGCCGCATCCTCGATCTCGCCGTCGGACACCACCGTCACGGGCCGGCCCGACGCGGCCGCGGCGGCCAGGGCCGGACGGAGCAGCGATCGGCCGCGCCGAGGCACGCTGTCGTCGCCACTGGTCTCATCGCCGAACTGGCGGACCTCGCCGAGGCGCTGGGCCGTCTCCCGGGCCTCGCGCCACCGCCCGCCGGCGGCGCTCAGGCTGAGCGACCCGTCGAGCAGCACCAGAGGTCGGCCGGGCTGGTCCTCGATGGGGCAGCCGATATTGAGGAGGAGCAGACCCAGCGCGCTCCACGCGACGGCGCGGCAGAGCAGCGGGACCAGCGCGCGCCGCCCCAGGCGCTCGAGCCAGAGGTAGGTAAACGCGGCCAGCGCGACACCGGCGGCAACCACCAGGACGACTCGCATCCGTTACACCGCGGCGAGCGCCTCCCGCACGGTAAACCGTCCCTCGTAGATCGCGCGCCCGGCAATGGCGCCGGCCAACCCGGCATCGCGTGCGGCGCGCAAATCGTCCAGGGACGCGACCCCGCCGCTCACGACCACCGCCGCGCCCAGCCGCTGCAGGGCGGCGCAGCCCGCAATGTCGGGACCGGACAGCATGCCGTCACGCGCGATGTCAGTGCAGATGAGAGTCCTGACCCCGGCCGAAATGACACGCCTCGCCAGGACCTCAACTCGGTCTCCGGTGCTTTCGGTCCACCCTCGGACCGCCACGACTCCGTCGCGGGCGTCGATCCCGATCACGACGCGCTCGGGCCCGACACCGGTCATCGCCAGCTGTACCAAGTCGGGGTCTCGCGCAGCGGCCGTTCCTACGACGACGCGGGCCGCCCCGAGTTTCAGGCCCTGTTCGATGGCCCCCAGCGACCGGAAGCCGCCACCGAGCTGCACCCGCACCCGGCCGCCGACGCGGTCCACGATGCGCGCGACCGCCGCGGCGTTGTCGCCGAAGCCGAACGCGCGATCGAGGTCGACTACATGCAACCACCTCGCACCTTCGTCGGCGAACTGCTCGGCGACCGCGGCCGGATCGTCCGCATAGACGGTCGTGCGGGCCGTCTCACCTTGCGCGAGACGGACGACCTGGCCCTGCCGGATGTCGATGGCGGGGAGGAGCTCCACTACTGCGCGGCGATCACCGACGGCTGCTGGGGTTCGGACCCGGCCAGCAGCGCCGCCAGCCGGTCGCGCTCGCGCTCGAACGCGGCGCGGTGGGACCGCGGGAGCGGCTCACCGTTGCCGAAATCGACCCTGCGGGAATCGCGCGCGATGCCATTGACCCGGAATTCGTAGTGGAGATGAGGCCCGGAGGCGAGGCCGGTGGCGCCCACGTAGCCGATCACCTGGCCTTGTCCCACCCGGGCCCCGGCGCGGATGCCCCGGGCGAAGCCGCGAAGGTGAGCGTAGCGGGTGGTGATTCCGCTCCGATGCCGCAGCTCGACCAGGTTGCCGTAGCCGCCGGCGAACCCGGCTCGCAGTACGTTGCCCTCACCCGCGGCCATGACCGGGGTTCCACGGTTGGCAGCGTAGTCCGTCCCCTCGTGGCGGCGGAACGTGCCGAGAATCGGATGGCGCCGGCCGCGGGCGAACTGCGAGGAGATCCGCCGGAATTCCACTGGGGCGCGGAGAAACGCCCGGCGGAGCGAGTTGCCGCCGGCGTCGAACAGCGCGGACCGTCCACCGGCCGAATCGAACCGAAACGCGGTCAGCCGCCGGCCGCCGATCTCGAGGTCGCTGGCCAGGATGCGACCCAGCCGGGTCTCGCCCTCGGGCGACACCAGTCGCTCGAACACCACGCGGAACCGGTCGCCCGGCTGAACGTCGCGGCTGAAGTCCACCTGCCACGCGAACACGTCGGCCAGGTCCCACGCCAATCGGATTCGATCGGCGCTGGGGAGCGAATCGTCGGGCACCGAGGCATCGAGCGCGTCGTACAGCGATGCGTCGATCGACCCAGCGATACGCATCGGCTCGGCACGCCAGGCGATCGTCTCGACCTCCGCATTCCAGCCGCCGCTCCCCCGCTCGAACCTTACAAGGCGCTCAGGCGCGCTGCGAACCCGGACCAGATTCGGCAGGGAATCCTGGTGCGGCCGTTGAAAGGCGAACACCAGCCCGGCGCGGAGCCGGCGTGGATCGAGTGCCGGACTCAGCTCCAGATCCGCGATGCCCTGCCGCTGGAGCAGCATGGTGACGACTTCCCCTCGCCGCAGCGTGTCGAAGCTCTCGATGATGGACACATGATCGGATGGATTCACGGCGGGAGCGTCCGAGATGCCGGCCGGGGGCGATCCCCCGAGGATCATTCGAGGCCACGGCCAGTTGCCCGTCAGGGCGGACACGGCCGCCCCGGCGAAGGCCAGGCTCGATGCCAGCAGGCTTACTCGAATGCGCACGCGTACTCTCCTCAGTCCATCTGCCGCCGGATGAAGGTCGGAATCTCCATCTCGGGAACGTCGCCGCCGGGCGGCGGTACCTTGGGCTGGATCTTCGGCGGCGCCGGCGGCGGGGGCACGTGGGCCGGCCGCTTCGGGAAGGTGAGCACCCCGGGGCCCGCACCGGTCCGGCCCGTAGCCTGAACCGGGTGCTCCGCCGTGACCGGGCGGTCGAAACCGGTGGCGATTACGGTGACCCGGATCTCGCCCTGCATCGCCGGATCGGTAACCGCGCCGAAGATGATCTCGGCGTCATCCCCGACCGCGTCGTGGATGATGTCGTTGATCTGCGTGGTCTCGCCCAGCGTCAAATCGTCGCCGCCGATGATGTTGATCAGCACGCCCGTCGCGCCCGCGATCGAGATGTTGTCGAGCAAGGGGCTGGAGATGGCCATCTGGGCGGACTCGAGGGCGCGATTTTCGCCTCGGCCGATGCCGGTGCCGAGCAGGGCGGCGCCGCCGTTCTGCATGATGGTCCGGACGTCGGCGAAGTCCACATTGATGATGCCCGTACTGGTGATGAGACTCGAGATGCCCTGAGTGGCGTGGAGCAGTACTTCGTCAGCCTTCTTCAGAGCATCCTGGAAGGGAATCCCCTTTCCCACCACGGCCAGGAGCCGTTCGTTGGGCACCACGATCATGGTGTCCACGTTCTTCCGCATCTCCGAGATCCCGGTCTCGGCCTGTCGCATGCGGCGGCGCCCCTCGAACAGGAACGGCTTGGTGACGATCCCGACGGTGAGCGCGCCGGACTCGCGGGCGAGCTGGGACACCACCGGCGCCGCACCGGTCCCGGTTCCGCCGCCCATGCCACAGGTCACGAACACCATGTCCGCGCCCTGGACCAGGTCGGCGACCTCGTCCTTGTTCTCTTCGATCGCCTGGCGCCCGATCTCGGGCCGGGCCCCCGCGCCAAGCCCCCGAGTGAGCTTCCGGCCGATCTGGACCTTGAAATCGGCCTTCGAGGTCCGAAGTGCCTGGGAGTCGGTGTTCACCGAGATGAACTCGACCCCTTCCAGCCTCTCGTCGATCATCCGGTTCACGGCGTTCCCACCGCCCCCACCGACGCCGACGACCTTCATCTTGGCTACCTGCGAGCCGCCGCTCTCCTCGAGCTCAAAAATCATGGTGTCCTCGGGTGCGACTCAGAAGAAATCCTGCAGCCAGCGCTTGACCGGACCGAACACCCGCTCCACGGCCGGCGATCGCCGGGTCCCGGAGCCGAAACCGCTTCCCAACGCGATTTGACGGGCGCCGTACAGCGCCAGGCCCGCCGCTACTGCCATCCGCGGCGATTCGACGCTGTCCGCGAGACCCCTCAGGCGCTGGCCGGGAACGCCAGTCCGCGCCGGCATGGCGAAAACGTCTCGAGCAAGCTCGACGATTCCGGGGGTCAACGCGCCACCGCCCGACAAGATAACGCCTGCGGGAAGCCGCTGGTGATACCCTGCTCGGCTGATCTCATCCTGCGCGTACTCCAGAACTTCCTGGAAGCGCATGTGCATGATATGAGCCAGCACGCGACGCTGCGCCGAACGGGCCCCCTGACCCGGGGTGCTGGGCAGCTCGATCACGTCGGACTCGGGCACCAGCGGCTCGTAGGCCGCCCCGTATCGTTCCCGCAGCCGCTCGGCGTCGAGTTGGGTCACCTGCAGCCCGTGGACGATGTCGCCGGTGACGTGACCGCCGGCGCAGAGCAGCGAGCCGGTGTGTCGGATCTTCCCACTTTGAAAGATCGAGATATTGGTGGAACCGCCCCCGAGTTCCACCAGAGCGCAGCCCAGCTCCACTTCATCGGCCGTCAGCACGGCGAGCGAGGCGGCCAGCGGCTCGAGCACGAACTCTCCCACATGATAGCCGGACCGCTCGACGCACTTGCGGAGATTCTGGAGCACGCTCGACAGCACCGTCACCAGATACACTTCCGCCTCGAGCCGCGAGCCGGTCATGCCGATGGGCTCGTTGATGCCGCCCTGCTGGTCGATCAAGTAGTCCTGCGGAATGGCGTGGAGCAGCTCGTGGTCTCGGCCGAACGACACGTTGCTCGCCATATCGTTGACCCGCGCGACGTCGCTGGTGCGGATCTCGTCGCCGGTGACTGAAACCATACCGTGCGAGCTTCGTCCCGAGACGTGCTCCCCCGCGATGCCGCAGTAGACCGTACCCACCTCGACGCCCGCCATTCGCTGGGCGTCACGCATGGCCTTGTCGATCGCTCGGGTGGCCTCCTCGATATCGCGCACGACGCCGCGGCGGATGCCGTTGCTGCGCTCGAGGCCCAGACCGAGAATCTTCGCGCCAGCTTCCCGGCCCTCGCCGGCGACTTCGGCGATGATGGCGACGACCTTGTTGGAGCCAAGGTCCAGGGCCGCGACCAGCCGGTGAGGCTGCGAGGTCATGCCCCTGCCCCGAGTCCCCGAACGATCACCTGTCCAGCGAATCGTCCGTCGAGCTCGGTCCACCCTCTCTGCCTGCGCGCGAGGTCCGCCGCAACCGCTGCGACCGCCCGAACGTCTTGCACCGTCGCGGTTCCGCTCAACCACAGGCGGCGTCCGTCGGCCTCGAGGAGAATGGCGTCGTCTACCCGGGCACCGGTCACCAGGCGCGCGAAGAGGGCTGGATCGGCGTCGCGGATTACCCCCAACACCCGCGCCACCAGGGAGTCCGCGCTGGCGGCGATCGGCAGGTCCGGCGCCGCCTGGGCCGGATCGTACGGTAGTGGCAGTCCCCGCAGGTCGATTGGGATCAGCCGCCCGTTTCGCTGCCGGGCGAGCGCGATCGGTTCGGTTTCGACCACACTGACCACCAGCGTGCCCGGCAGCCGGCGGCGTACCTCGACCTCCTCCATCGCCGGGAGCCGCGCGACCCGCCGGCGCATGCCGTTCAGATCATCGAAC
>DASSUE010000310.1:0-9812 GCA_035707305.1 Gemmatimonadales bacterium | reverse complement strand
GTCACGGGTTACCTCGGGGAACGGCTCGCCTTGCTCGCGATACGCCCGCGCTCCGATGGGATGCTCGTCGAGCGTGAAGCTGTGACCGTATACCTCACCGGCCGCGCGGAGTGCCCGCACCGCCTCGGCGGTCACTTCAGGCCCGATTCCGTCGCCGGGCAGGACTGCGATGGTGAATTGGCTCATCCGGCACCTCCCCGCGCGCGATCGCCTCCGGCGGCTCCCGCCTGCTCGTAGGCTGCGATGCGCCCTTCCTGCAGCAGCGTGCGCCCGATCTCATCGAGTCCCCGCAGCAGCATCTCTCGCCGATACGGATCCATCGCGAAGCCGGCTCGGAAACCGTCACAGTCTTCGACCAGTTGGGCCTCCAGATCCACGATCAGCTGGTAGCCATCTGCCGCATCGTACCGACGGACGAGCTCGGCCACCGCCGCGCCGTCCAGCCGAACCGGCAAGATGCCGTTCTGACAGCAGTTGCTGAAAAAGATATCCGCGAACGACGGCGCGACGATCGCACGGAATCCGTATTCGCCCAGCGCCCAGGCCGCATGCTCACGCGACGAGCCGCATCCGAAATTCTCGCCGGCCACGAGAATCGTGGCTCCCGACGCCTTGGAATGGTTTAATTCGAACCCTGGGTCCGGGGAGCCATCGGACCGGTACCGCCAATCGTGGAAGAGGTGCGGTCCGAAGCCGGTGCGCTCGATCCGCCGGAGAAACTGCTTCGGGATGATCTGGTCGGTATCCACGTTGACCCGTGGGAGCGCCGCGACTCGGCCGGTGTGGCGGGTAAAGGGAATCATACGTCTCCTACTTGCGCGTTCCACCCGCGCATGTCGCTTGCGAGTCGTGAGCGGCGGTCGGTCAGCAGGGATGAGGAGCAGACGGTGTGGCACGGGCCGGGGAGGAGATTCCGGTCACCGTGTTGTTCCGCTGCCCCTACTCCATCCCCGCTCACCGCCCGCCGCTCACAGTTTATTCAAAGCATGCCCCGCACATCCACCAGCCGCCCTGTCACCGCCGCCGCCGCCGCCATCGCGGGGCTCACCAGATGGGTCCGGCCGCCTTTGCCCTGACGGCCCTCGAAGTTCCGGTTGGAGGTGGATGCACACCGCTCGCCGCTCCCCAAGACGTCGTCGTTCATTCCGAGGCACATCGAGCAGCCCGCATTTCTCCACTCGAAGCCGGCCGCGCCGAAGATGCGATCGAGCCCCTCCGACTCGGCCGCGGCCTTCACCCGCATGGAGCCCGGGACGACCATTGCGCGCACGCCGGGCGCAACCAGCCGGCCGTCCACCACGCTCGCGGCGGCGCGCAGATCTTCGATCCGCGCGTTCGTGCAGGAGCCGAGAAAGACACGGTTGACCGGGATCCCCTCGAGCGGCGTGCCGGGCGCAAGACCCATGTAGTCGAGCGCTCGGCTGACGGCCTGCCGGTCTGCCTCGGCCTCGTAGTTCTCGGGGTCCGGCACCGCCGCCGTGATATCGGCGACCATGCCCGGGTTCGTACCCCAGGTAACCTGCGGCGCGAGTCGGGAGACGTCGAGCGTGAGCTCGCGGTCGTAGCGCGCTCCGGGGTCGCTGGCGAGTGAGCGCCAGTGCCGCACCGCGTCGTCCCACGCCGCGCCCTGCGGCCCACGGGGCCGGCGGGCCAGGTAGGTAAACGTGGTGTCGTCGGGAGCGACCATGCCGGCCCGGGCACCCGCCTCGATAGACATGTTACAGACGGTCATCCGCCCTTCCATCGAGAGCGCGCGAATCGCCTCGCCGGCGTACTCCACGACGTGACCTGTGGCGCCGCCGGTCCCGATGCGGCCGATCAGCGCGAGCATGAAATCCTTCGCGCCGACCCCGGCCGGCGGCCGCCCCTCGAATCGCACCAGCATCGTTCTTGCCTTCGTCTGCACCAGGCATTGGGTGGCGAGGACGTGTTCCACCTCGCTGGTACCGATGCCGAACGCCAGCGCGCCGAACGCGCCGTGGGTGGACGTGTGGGAGTCGCCGCACACGATCGTCATCCCCGGCTGCGTGGCCCCGAGCTCGGGGCCGATCACGTGCACGATTCCCTGCCCTGCCGAGCCGAGGCCGAACAGCTCGACTTCGAAGTCGCGGGTGTTCCGCTCCAGCGTGCGTACCTGGTTGGCCGATACCGGATCTGCAATGGGGAGCGAGCGATCGCCGGTCGGCACATTGTGATCGACCGTCGCGAGGGTGCGCTCCGGCCGGCGCACCCGCCGGCCGGCGAGCCGAAGTCCTTGGAACGCCTGTGGTGAGGTGACCTCGTGCACCAGATGCAGGTCGATGTACAGCAACGCCGGCCCACCCTCCGGCTGATGCACGACATGGGAGGCCCAGACTTTGTCGAAGAGGGTTCTCGCCGTCACGGAGCCTTGGCATGAACGGGCGTGAACGGGCGAGCATGGGCGAGAATGGGCCGGTCGCCTGTCTCGTCCGCTCTCGCCTGTTCTCGCCCGCTCTTCCCTTCCTCTGACCACGGCATCATCGCCCGCAGCGTCCGTCCGACCCGTTCGATGCTGTGGTCGTCGTCGGCCTGGCGCATCCGGTCGAAGTTCGGCCGGCCCACCCGGTTCTCGGCCAGCCATTCGCGGGCGAAGCGGCCGTCCTGGATCTCCTCCAGGATTCGCCGCATCTCGGCCCGCGTCTCGCTGGTGACGATCCGGGGACCACGGGTATAGTCGCCGTACTCAGCCGTGTCGCTGATCGAGTAGCGCATGAACCGGAGACCGCCGCGGTACATCAGGTCCACGATGAGCTTGAGCTCGTGCAAGCACTCGAAGTACGCCATCTCGGGAGAGTAGCCTGCTTCGACCAGGGTCTCGAACCCCGCCTTCACGAGCGCGCTGGTGCCACCGCACAGCACCGCCTGCTCGCCGAAGAGATCGGTCTCGGTCTCCTCGCGGAACGAGGTCTCGATGACGCCGGCCCGGGTACAGCCGATGCCCGCGGCATAGGCCAGCGCGTTGGCCAACGCCTGTCCGGTCGCATCCTGGTGCACCGCCACCAGACCGGGCACGCCGCGCCCCGCCTGGTACTCGCTTCGGACCAGGTGCCCGGGCGACTTCGGCGCCACCATCGATACATCCACGCCCGGCGGGGGCACGATCTCGCCGTAATGAATATTGAACCCGTGCGCGAACATGAGGGTCTTTCCGGGCACGAGGCCGGGAGCGACCCCGCTCTCGTAGACCGATCGCCCATCCTGATCGGGCACCAACATCATGATGACATCGGCGGCTTGGGCCGCCTCGGATACCGAGCGCACCTCCAGCCCCGCGGCCCGCGTCTTGGCCCAGGATTGCCCCCCGGGCCGCAAGCCGACGATCACACGAGCACCACTTTCCTTGAGGTTGAGCGCGTGTGCGTGCCCCTGACTGCCGAACCCGATGATCGCGAAGGTCCGGCCGCTGAGGCGGCCACTGTCGGCGTCGCGATCGTAATGGATGCGAACTCCAGGGGCGTTCATGATCCGGTCTCCGACGAAAGAGTGAGCGCCGCGGGGCCCATGGCGGTCCGCTCCAGCGCGATGGTCCCGCTTCGAGCGATGTCGAGCACGTCGAAGCGCTCGAGCGCGCGAAGGAACGAAAGGACGAACGCCTCGGAGCCGCTCACTTCCAGAATGACGGCGTCGGAGGACTCGTCCACGATGGTTGCTTTGTACAATAGTGCGACGTCCAGCAGCTCGCCGTAGCGATCCTGGCCGGCGTGCACCTTCACCAGCACCAATTCCCGACTGACGCCGTCCTTGGCGGGGAAGGCGGCGGCCTCGCGGACGCCGATCACATTCGCGAGCTGCTGGGCGACCCGTTCGGCCGCCTCGCTGTCGGTCTGCAGCATGATGGTCAACCTCGAGCATCCCGGCGTGCCGGTCGGGCCCACCGCGAAGCTGCTGATGGGAAGATGCCGGCGGCGCAGCATGCCGGAGATGCGGGTCAGCGTCGTCAGCTCCTCGTCGAGCAGCACGGCGATCGTCTGCGCCGGGCTCATGTCCCCACTGGCGCGGGCTCGCCCTCGATCGGCTCGGACAGCGAAGCTCCCGGTGGAATCATGGGGAACACGTTCGCCTCCTGCTCGATCATGAACTCGACCAGCGTGGGCCCGTCGGTGCGGAGCGCGGCATCGAGCACCGGTTCGGTATCGCGCGCATCCTCGACCCGCCACCCCTGAATGCCGTACGCGGCGGCGAGCTTCACGTAGTCCGGGCTCCAGATCGGCGTGGCGGAGTAGCGGCGGCCGTGAAAGAACTGCTGCCACTGCCGCACCATGCCGAGATATCCGTTGTTGAAGATGGCCATCTTCACCGGAACCTTCTCCTGCACCATCGTGGCCATCTCCTGCATGTTCATCTGGAATCCGCCGTCACCTGAGATCGCCCAGACCGGCTCGTAGGGCCGTGCGAAGTGCACGCCCATGGCCGCCGGCACTGCGAACCCCATGGCGCCGAGGCCGCCCGAGGTGATATGGGTGTTCACCCGGCGGTAGGGATACAGCTTCGCGACCCACATCTGGTGCTGCCCGACGTCGGACACGATGGTGCACCGCCCGCCCGTCGTCTCGTGGAGCGCGGTGAGGATCGACTGCGGTGAGAGATCTCCCCGATAGGATTCGGTCCGGCTCCGCATGAACCCGGCGATCTCTGCCCGCCACGCGCGGCAGTCGCGGGGCCGGACCAAGGTGAGCAGCGAACGCAGGAGCCCGCGCGCGTCTCCGACCAGTCCCACCTCGGTCGGCACGTTCTTGCCGATCTCCGCCGGATCGAGCTCGAGATGGATGATCCGTGCCCGGGGCGCGAACTGCGCGGTATTCCCGGTCACGCGATCGTCGAACCTGAGCCCCACGCCGATGATGAGATCGGCGTGCTGGATGGCGCGGTTCACGTGCACCTCGCCGTGCATGCCCGGCATGCCGAGATGCAGCGGATGCTCCTCGGAGAATCCGCTGATCCCGAGCAGCGTGGTGATCACCGGAATGCCGGTGCGCTCGGCGAGGCACCGCAGCTCGTCGGTGGCTCGCGCCAGCAGCACGCCGTGGCCCGCCATGATGAGGGGCCGCTCGGCGTCCGCGATCAGGCGTGCCGCCTCGCAAAGGCGGCCTGCGTGGTCGGATGGCCGGATGGACCGATGGCCCGAGGGAGCTGCCCGTCCATCCACCCATCGGTCCATCCGGCCATCCTCGCGGTACGCGGCTCGCTGGTTCTGCACGTCCTTCGGCACGTCGACCAGTACCGGCCCGGGCCGTCCTTCGCAGGCGATCGCGAAGGCATCCCGCAGCGTATCGGCCAGCTCGGTGACGTCCCGGACCAGCACGTTGTGCTTGGTGATGGGCTGGGTGACGCCGATGACGTCGGTCTCCTGAAACGCGTCCCGGCCGATCATCGCCCGGCTCACCTGCCCGGTGATCGCGACGACCGGCGAGTTGTCCATGTGCGCCGTCGCGAGACCGGTGACGAGGTTCGTGGCGCCGGGGCCGGAGGTCGCGACGCAGACGCCGGGCCCGCCGCTCGCCCGCGCGTAGCCGTCCGCGGCGTGCGCCGCGGCCTGCTCGTGCCGGACCAGGATGTGGCGCAGCTCGGGGTGTTCCGGAAGGGCGTGATAGAACGGCATGATCGCGCCGCCCGGATAGCCGAACATGACGTCCACGCCCTGCTCTCTGAGGACGCGGCAGATGATCTGCGCGCCGCTGAGCGTCTCGTCCATTCCCGTCTGCTCTCGCCCCTTCTCGCCCGTTCCCGTCATACGCCCCACAGGTTGTTCGCGTTGTGGGCCGCGGCTTCCAGCCGTTCGGCGTGGCGGCATTTGTTGAGCGCGTGCACCAGCGCCCGGGCGCTCGCCTCGACGATGTCGGTGGACGCCCCCTGTCCGCTCAGCGTCTTGCCGTCGACCCGGGCCTGCAGAAAGACCTGGCCGACGCTGTCCCGGCCCGGCGTGACCGAACGGAGCTGCAGGCTGATCACCTCGACCTGTCGGCCGAGGATCTCGCTGATCGCCGTGAACGCGGCGGCGATGGGGCCGTCGCCGGTGCCCGCCGCGGCCCGGTCCCCCACCCACGGCCCGGCCAGACGCACCTCGGCACTCGCCGGGATGCTGCCGCAGACGACTCGCAGGTGATTGAGCTGGTACTCCTCAGGCGCGTCGTGGAACGAATCGTGGAGCAGCGCGAGCAGATCCTCATCCAGGATCTCCCGCTTCCGGTCGGCGAGCGCGGTGAACTGACGATAGATCTCGCTCAGCCGCGCCTCGTCCAGATCGTAGCCCAGATCGCGGAATCGCCGGTCGAGCGCATGGCGGCCTGAATGTTTCCCCAGCACCAGGGTGGACTTCGGAATGCCGACCATCTCCGGCCGGATGATCTCGTACGTCTGGCCGTTCCGCAGCATCCCGTGTTGATGGATGCCGGCTTCGTGCGCGAACGCGTTCCGCCCCACCACAGCCTTGTTGGGCTGGGGGAACACGCCGGTCAGGTAGGACAGGAGCTGGCTGGTGCGGTAGATCTCCTGGGTCACCACGTTGGTGCGGAAGCCGAGCTGCGGCCGCACGATCCCCGCCATCACCAGCTCTTCCAGCGCCGCGTTGCCAGCCCGCTCGCCGATGCCGTTCACCGTGCACTCGACCTGGCTGCACCCCGCCTGGATCGCCGCGATCGAGTTCGCCACCGCGAGACCCAGATCGTCGTGGCAGTGCGCGCTGAACGTGACGTCATCCGCGCCGGGCACCCGTTCGCGCACCGACCGGAACATCGCGCCGTACTCCTGCGGCGTCGCGTAGCCCACCGTATCCGGCAGGTTGATCGTTGTGGCGCCCTCGCCGACCGCGGTCTCGACGGCGCGGCAGAGGAAGTCCGGATCGGTGCGGCTGGCGTCTTCCGCCGACCACTCGACGTCGTCGGTGTAGGACCGGGCTCGGCGCACCCCGTCCCGGATGAGCTGAAGCGCGTCGTCCCGGCTGACCCGGAGCTTCTCTCGCAGGTGCAGGTCTGATGTCGAGAGGAAGACGTGCAGCCGGGAACGAGCCGCGCCCCGGACGGCCTCGCCCGCCAACGTGATATCGTCTTCGGTGCACCGGGCCAAGGCCGCAATCACCGGCCGGCGCACCTCGCTCGAGATCTCGTGGACGCTGCGGAAGTCGCCGTCGGATGCCGCGGGGAAGCCGGCCTCGATGACATCCACGCCCAGCGTGTCGAGCTGGCGAGCGAGCCGGAGCTTTTCCTCGGGGGTGAGACTGTTCCCCGGCGCCTGTTCGCCATCCCGCAGGGTGGTGTCGAAGATGATGACGTTCCTGGCCATGCCTCCCCCGAAAGCGAAGCGCCGCGGCCCGTTGGGGGTCCGCGGCGCTGAGTCGTCCGAGCTGTGGCTCGTGTCCTACCCGATCTCGACCAGTACGCCGCGAACCCCCTGCCGCCCGATAAGGACGCCAAAGAGACCGACGCTAAGGAGGAGAATCGCGAAGGAGCCGATCATACCGGAGCTCGGGTCTGTGCCGCGGCGGGCCGTTCCCACCAGGCACTGCATAAACTTGAGCTTGATAGACTAGGGACCTCGCGTGGACGTGTCAAGTGGGCTGGGAATGATGATCTGGACGGTTGACGCTCGGCGCCAAAATGCATAGAATTGCAACGTGATGATTACGCTGCTCGCCCGAATTCCGCTTACCGTCGTCCTCGTCCGCTCGTTGGGAGCGACCGGGTCGCGATAGCGTACGCGCGCGAGACACCACCCGGCCCGCTCCAGCCACTCTGGAGCGGGCTTTGTGTTGCGGAGGAAGCATGACGCACGATCCCCACGCGGCCACCGGCGGCGGTCCCCTCGACCCCGGGCGCGAGCACGACGCCTGCGGCACTGGCGTCGTGGCCCGGGCTTCGGGCCAGCGCTCGCACGAGGTCGTCGCGATGGCGCTCGAGGCCGTCGCGCGCGTGGCGCATCGCGGCGCCGCCAGCACCGACAACTCGGGCGACGGCGCCGGGCTTCTCACCCAGATCCCGCATCGGCTGTTCTTCCGGGACGCGTATCGCCTGGGGCTTCGGCTTCAGCCCGGCCGGCCGTTCGGGGTGGGCGCGTTCTTCCTTCCATCGGAACCGGAGGCGCTCGCCGCGGCGACCGCGCTGGTGGAAGCCGTGTTCGCCGAGGACGGCATCCCCTTCCTGGGCTGGCGCGACGTGCCGACCCACCCCGCCGCCCTTGGGCCGACCGCGCTGACCTCCTGCCCTGTGATTCGGCAGGCGTTCGTGGGGCTTCCGGCCGGAGGTCCGGACGAGGAGGGCTGGGAACGGGAGCTCTATTTGGCTCGCCGCGAGATGGAGCGACGAGCCGAAGAACAGGGCTTGCACGGATTCTACGTGCCGTCGCTCTCCTGCCGCACCATCGTCTACAAAGCGTTGCTCACCGGCACTCAGCTTCCCGTCTTCTACACCGATTTCCGGTACCCCGAGTACGAGAGCGCGATTGCCGTGTTCCACCAACGCTACTCCACCAACACCCTGCCGAGCTGGCCGCTGGCGCAGCCGTTTCGGATGCTGGCCCACAACGGCGAGATCAACACGCTCTGGGGTAACCGCAACGCGATGGCGATGCGTGAGACCTTGCTCGACTCACCCCTCTGGGGTCGCAAGGTGCCGCGCCTCCGGAACGCGATCTGGGAGGCCGGCAGCGATTCCGCCAGCCTCGACAACGCCATGGAGCTGCTCGCGCTGTCCGGACGGGATCCGGTCCACACGCTCATGATGATGATCCCGCAGGCCTGGGAGAAGTATCCCGACCTGCACCCGTCCATCAAGGCATTCTACGAGTACCACCAGTGCGTGCTGGAGCCGTGGGACGGCCCCGCCGCGGTGGCATTCACCGATGGCGTGCTCGCGGGTGCTATCGTCGATCGCAATGGTCTTCGCCCCTGCCGCTACAAGATCCGGCGGGATGGGCTCGTCGTGGCCGGGTCCGAGGTGGGACTGGTGGATCTCGAGCCGCACGACGTGGTCGAGAGCGGGAAGGTCGGGCCCGGCGAAGTGCTGTTGGTGGATACCCGCCGGGGGGAGGTCATCCGGAATCTCGACGCCAAGCTCGAGGTGGCGGGACGGCGGCCGTACGCCCGCTGGGTGGCCCGCTACATGGCCCGGCTCGAGCCCGACCCTGACCCGGCGCCGCCGTCCCCGGCACCGGAGACCGTGCCTGCCCTGCAGCGGGCGTTCGGCTACGGGTTCGAAGACGTCCGGCTGGTGCTCGAGCCAATGGGGCAGACCGGACTCGACGCCGTGTGGAGCATGGGCGACGACACGCCCATTCCCCCGTTGTCCAAGTACCCGCAGAGCGCGTACGCGTATTTCCGTCAGCGCTTCGCGCAGGTGACCAACCCGCCTATCGACTCGCTCCGCGAATCGATGGTGATGTCGCTTCGGATGCATCTCGGCCGCCGCGGCTCACCGCTCCTCGAGCGGCCGAGCTACGCCCGCATGCTCCGGATCGAGCATCCCATTTTGCTCCCCGACGAGATGGCCGCGCTGCACAACGTGGCCGGCTTTTCAGCGGTGACGCTTCACGCGCTCTGGGACCCGGCTGACGGTCCCGAGGGCCTCAAGCCGGCACTCTTCCGCCTCCGCCGCGACGCGGAACGCGCCGCTCGCCGCGGGGCTCGCATCCTCATCCTGAGCGACCGCGGCGTGAACGAGCGGCGCGCACCGATCCCGATGCTGCTCGCGATGGGCGCGGTCCGCTCGCACCTGGTGCACACCGGCCTTCGGGCGCGCGTCGGTCTGGTGGCCGAGGCGGGAGACGCGCTCGACATCCACCATTTCGCGGCGCTCATCGGC
>DASSUE010000309.1:0-5714 GCA_035707305.1 Gemmatimonadales bacterium | reverse complement strand
TCTCCTCGTCGCCCTTCGCGGTCAGCACGATGACCGGGATGTTCCGGGTGGCGCTCCGGGAACGGAGCTGCGACAACACCCCGTACCCGTCCATCCCGGGCAGGTTGAGGTCGAGCACGATGATGTCGGGCGCATGGCGGTCTACCTGGTCCAGGGCCTGAACGCCGTCCCGTGCCTCCTGCACCGTGTACCCTTCACGCTCCAGGAGGTCGCGCATCACCCGCCGGAGATCGTCTTCGTCGTCCACCAGCAGCACGACGATGCCGCGCGGCCGTTGATCCGGCGCCCCCCCGGCCGGCGGTGCCTCGTCGAGCAGCTCCATGTCGCCGAAATCGAACGAGGCCGGTGCCGTCGGTGCCGACTGCGCGGGGCCGCTCGGCGGAGGGGCTGGCGCGGGGGGCGGCGTGGCGGCCACCCCGCGTCGCGGCTCGGGCACTGGGCCCCGGGGTACGCGGGGCCGTTCGGCGGGGACATCGGTGACCCGGAGCAGCTCGTCTACCGTGGTTTCACCGTTGACGACGTGCTGCAGCCCGCTTTCCCACAGCGATCGCATTCCCTGGTCCCGGGCGATCTCGGCGATCACGTCGGCGGTGGCGCCCGCCCCGATCTGGCGCTCGAGCTCCGGGCTCATCGTGAGCACCTCGACGATGCTGAACCGCCCGCGGTAGCCAGTTTGCGCGCACTCTCCGCAACCGACCGACCGAAAGAGCTTCACACCGGGAGGGAGGAGCCGTGCGACGCGCTCGGGGGCGCCACTCTCCGCCGGTTCCTTGCACGCGACGCAGAGCCGTCGCATCAGTCGTTGTGCCACGATCCCGCGCAGCGCGGACGCGATCTTGTACGCCTCCATCCCGATGTCGAGCAATCGGGTGACCGCGTTCGGCGCGTCGTTCGTGTGCAGTGTCGACAGCACCAGATGGCCGGTCAGCGACGCCTGGAGCGCGATCTGGGCGGTCTCCTGGTCGCGGATCTCGCCGATGAGCACAACGTCGGGATCCTGCCGCAGAATGGAGCGGAGCGCGGATGCGAACGTGAGGCCGGCCTTCTCGTGCACCTGGACCTGCACGATGTTCTGGCCCAGCCGATACTCGACCGGGTCTTCCACCGTCACGATGTTGACCCCTTCGCTCTGGATCAGGCGGAGCGCCGAATAGAGCGTGGTGGTCTTGCCGGAGCCGGTCGGCCCGGTCACCAGGACAATCCCCTCCTTGTGCCGGAGGAGCCGCTCGATGGCCTCCGCTTCCTGCGGGTTGAGGCCCAGACCATCGAGCGACAACACGGTGGCTTTCTGGCTCAGGATCCGGATCACGACCTTCTCGCCCAGCGACGCGGGTAGCGTGGACACGCGAAGGTCGACGGCCTCGCCGTTCACCGAGACCCGTGCACGACCGTCCTGCGGCCGCAGCCGGTCGGCGATGTCGAGCCCGGACATGATCTTGATCCGGGAGATCAGTGGCAGCCCCGCGGAGCGGGGGATCTTCATCACCTGCCGGAGGACGCCGTCGATGCGATAGCGCACGACGACGGCGCCTTCCGAGGGCTCGACGTGGATGTCGCTGGCACGACTGGTCACACCGTCGGCGAGCATGGTATCGACCAGCCGGATGATCGGCCGCTGGCTGGCCTCCTCGGCCGTGACCGCCGCTTCTTCTTCCTCCCTGACTTCCTTCACCTCGAAGTCCCCACCCATGCTGTCGAGGAAGCGGTTGATCGCTTCCTCCCCGCGGTACAGCTCGTCCAGCTTCTCACGGATACGCGTGGGCGATGCAAGCAGCAGACGCACCTCTCGGCCGGTCGCGAACGCGAGCGCCTTCTCCGCGTCAAGATCGAACGGGTTGGCGGTTCCGATCTCCAGCAACGACTCGGTGGCGCGGAGCGGGACCACGTTGTACCTCCGGAGCAGCTGCTCCGGCACCGCGTCTTTCACCTGCGCATCGATGCCAGCGAGGTCGGCGACGGCGATCCGGAATCGTCCGGAGACGGCGTTCAGGATTTGCGTGTCCGTCGCCAGCTTGCGTTGCACCAGAGTTTCCCAAAGTGACGCGGGCGGCCCATCGGCTGCCCGGAGGCCTCCGACGGCATCGCCGGGCAGCAGCGGTTCAACGGTCGGGACGAGCCATTCGTCGGTGAACTGCATGTGCCGCCAGGGGATGTGGGGATGCCGAGTAGGGAAGGTGAAAACTAACGGGCCGACCGCCTTACAAAATCCCCCACCATTCCGGATGAATGTCCACCGTGACGCCGAGGTCTCCGTCGCGAAGCCCCACGCCCGCTTCCAGCCGGATGAGACGCATGGGCCACTCGAGCGCCACCCCGGCAACCGGGCGCACTCCGTCGCTCGCGCTCCACGGAAGCCCGAAGAGGGGCCGGCCGGCCCAGCCCGCCGCGACGAACAGGGCCACGGTCAAGGTACGCCCGGTGGAGGCGAACGACCCCAGCGGAATCGCCGGCACCGGTGCTTCCAGCCGCCACTCCGCGCGTGCGAGCGCGAACTCGCGACCGCCCCACGCCCGGAATGGCTCACCTACGAGGGTCCCGCGACCGCCTAGGACGAAGCTCCGGTAGCCCGGCAGTCCTTCGGTGGCTAGCCCGGCATCCGCCTTGAGTAGAAGCTGGCTCCCGCCCAACGGAACGAGCCACGCGATGGCCCCGACCGCGCGCAGGTAGTCAGTGGGACCTTCTCCCACTTCCAGCGCGATCCGACCCGCCAGCCCCGAGCTCGGTGGGGCCGCACCGGACCGCTCGAGCGCCGCGCGGGCCAGCCGGTAGCTGCCCGCTCCCAGGGGAGGATTGGGTCGATACTCTCCATGAGAGGGTTCGGCCCGCACATCCAGCGAGGTGCTCCGCTCGAGCCCGGCCTCCAGCGTCATCGCCGTGCGTCCCCCGAGCTGCTGGCGAACTCTGGCGCCGACCGCGTCGATCAGCACATAGTCGCCCGCGTCGTGCCCGCCCTCCTGGGCCCGGAATGAATTGAGAAACCCCGAGATGACGGGGATGTCGCTGAAGTCGGTCACCCGGCGGCCGCCGAACGCGGTGAGGGTGGTCGCGCCGAGCCCGAGTTCGATCTCCAGACCGCCGGTCACGCGCTCGTCGGCAGTGCCGTAGCCGACCCTGGGCCGCAGGCGGACCCGGCTGTCGCCCAGCTGGAAGGTGCTCCCCAGGCCGAACGTCAGCCCCTGGACCCGATTCACGTGCACTACATCACTGATGGACCCAACGGCGAGGCGGC
This sequence comes from Gemmatimonadales bacterium, assembly GCA_035707305.1. Taxonomy (GTDB): domain Bacteria; phylum Gemmatimonadota; class Gemmatimonadetes; order Gemmatimonadales; family GWC2-71-9; genus DASQPE01. The sequence continues at coordinate 2,485 of DASSUE010000309.1, read as the reverse complement.
CGGAGGGAAGACCGCTGAGTGCGCGGGAGCCGGCGATGCGCTCCAGCTCCGCCCGGAGCTCCTGGATGTCACGACGGTCCAACGGCGGCTCCGTGCCCGCGATCGCCTGGCGGAGGGGTATCTGCCAGCGCGGGTCGTCGGGACGCGGGCGCTCGAGTCCGCCGATTTCACGCCCGGCCAGCACGGCCGGCGGAATCGGGAGGCCCAGGTCGTACTCGCCGATCTCCCACCGGCCGCGGATGATGCCCCGCACCGGAAAATCCAGCCAGCTGGTCCGACGCCGGATCTCGATCTCCTGCCGGAACGGGAGCCAGAACCGGCCTTCCACCAACGAGTTCTCCAGCATTACGCTGATGTCTTCGAGCTGGCGGTCAAGATACGCGGCGGGCGTGAAGCTGAACCGGAAGCGGACCACACGGGCGGTGGGAACGTCGAGATACAGCGAACCGACCACCAGCGGCGCCGCGAAGTCGCGCGGCCGCACCCGAAGCTCCCGCACCCTGATCTCGCCGGTGGCCGTGCGGATGGTCAATGAGTCGCCGAGCGCGAACTGATACGCCGCCAGACCCGCAGGCGAGAGCGGGTGCGGCACGTTCCGGACCTCATCGCCTTCCCCGATGCGGATGACATCCCCGAAGTCGTTGGTGACGATGCCGAGGTGGTCACGGTGGTAATCGATGTCTGTCGGCAGGAACTTGCCGTCCCGCCAGCCGAGGATGACTTGCTTGCTCGTGCCCGGCACTTGCCAATACACTTCCACATCCAGCTCGTCCGCCTTGACGAGGCGCGGCGGCCCGGTGAGTCCATCCCCGATCTGCGTCAGGAAGAAGACAAAGCCGTGCGCGCGCGTCCGCCAGCTGCGAAGCGCCGAATCGGCCTGGGCCTCCTGCCGCCTCTCCGTGCCCTGGCGCGCCAGATCCCGAGCCGCCGACGAGTCCCAGGATTGGGCGCTCAGCAGTGAGGACTGAACACTGAGCAAGGCACCGACGGCCATTCGACCGGCTAGGTTGCGCGCCGACATGCCAAAAACTATCCCCTGCTCACCGTTCGCCGCATGCACGGCCCGCCGCCGATGCCCCGGGCTCGCGCTGCTCGCGCTCGCCGCCTGCGCCCCGCAGCGCCCGCTGGAGCCGGCGCCGCGGCCACCCGAGACGACCGGCGATCCCACCCGTCGGTATCCGCTGGATCAGGTCTTTCTCCTGGAGATGGCCGGCGTGCCGCCTGACGATACCACGTTGACCGTGGCGCGAGGAGCGCGGCGGGTCATCGTGCTTCGCCACGGCCCGCCCGACAATCTGGTGTTCGCCGACCTCACCTTGCCGCCCGACGCATTCGACACCGCCGCGGCCGCCGATTCGATCCGACTATCCGTGCGGCCGCGGCCGGGCGTCTACGGAGTCGACCTCGATAGTGGCGCTCCCATCCGGGGCGCCTCGGTGACGTTCGAGTATCCGGTCCACTTCGCGGCACCGGCCGAGGCGCGCCAGCGGTACGGGAGTGACGCCGCGTTTGAAGCGGTCCTGGCAGTCGGAGAGCTGCTGCCCGATGGCGGGATCCGCTTTCTGATCTCCACCCGACCCACCGCCGACAACCTCTCCGCCGTGCTGCCCGGCCCCGGCAGTTACGTGGTGGGAGCGCCCCGGTGACCGCGGTGTTGGAGGCGTTGGCGGAGGGCGCTCGGCGGGGCGGCGCCATCGTTCCGGTTACCCGGCAAGTGCTGCTCGACGGGGACACCCCGGTCACCGCGTTCGCGAAGCTGCATCGCGGCCCGTTCGGCTTTTTGCTGGAGTCGCTGGAGGGAGGCGAGCGCTGGGCCCGTTACACGTTCCTCGCCACCGATCCGCGCGAGGTGTTCCGCTATTACGGGCGGCGCTGCGAGCGGTGGACGGCGGCCACCGGATGGCGGCTGGAGGCCGACGACGTCGCGCCACTCGAGCATCTTGGCAACACCATGCGGAGGTACGCGCCGGTCCACGCACCGGGGCTGCCGCGCTTCACTGGCGGCGCTGTGGGGTATCTCGGCTACGACATCGTCCGAACCATCGAGTCGCTGCCCGCGCCGCCGCCCGATGATCGACGGCTGCCCGATGCCCTCCTCATGGTTGCGGACACCTTGTTGGTCCTGGACAACCTGTACAATCGCGCCACCGTCATCGCCAACGTGGAGGTCCCGGAGGGAGCCGACGAATCGACGCTGGCCGAGTTGTACCGGGCGGCCGAGGCCCGGATCGACGACTGGCTCGCGAGGCTCGCCGGGTCCAGCGCGGTCCAGCCGTTGCCCATGAAGGCGGCCACGGTGCCGGCTGCCACCTCGCCGTATCGTGACCGGCAATTCGAGGACGATGTTCGCCGCATCAAGGAATACATCGCGGCGGGGGACACCTTTCAGACAGTGTTGTCGCGCCGGCTCGATCTGCCGGCGCCCGATCCGTTCCTGACCTACCGGTACCTGCGCGCGCTCAATCCCGCGCCGTACCTGTACTGT
>DASSUE010000308.1:0-26698 GCA_035707305.1 Gemmatimonadales bacterium | reverse complement strand
CCCGCGGAGGTGAGTTTGGCATTCACCGCGTGGCCGACGGCGAGAGAGCGTCGGAGAAAGCCGACGCCGTCATGCAAGCGCTCAACGCCCTAGATGGTGAGATGAGGCGCTGATGGACTCGGGAACGGCGATCGACAGCCGGTCACCGGCCCACGCTCGTGCTTTTGGTGGCATGATCAGCCAGATGCGTCCTACCTCGAAAAAAGCTGCATAGCTTCGTCCGCTAGCACACCGCCGGTGATCGAGATCCGCGCGAAGGGCGCCTTGGCGGCGAGATCCACGCTCGAAATCATGATCTGATCGAGCTTAGTAGCGAGCTGCTCCACGGACGCGGCATAAACGAGCCGGCCGATACGGCTCCATAGAATCGCCCCCATGCACATCGCGCAGGGTTCGCCGGAGGTGTACAGCGTGGTTCCGCTCAGCGCCGCGCCGCCGTGATCAGCCACACACCGTCGGATCGCGACCATTTCGCCGTGTGCAGTCGGGTCACGGCTCGTGCGTCCCAGATTGCGCCCGCGCGTAAGCACCGAGCCGTCGCGCACGATCACCGCTCCGAACGGGAAGTCGGCTTGCCTGGCCTCATCGAGCGCGAGGCGCATGAACCGCTCGTCCTCGGCAGAAGATGGATCGCGCGCCGGCGCAGCCGCGGCCGCTGGCCAGGCGCCCGCACATGCAAGGGCGGCGGGCCAGGCGCACCCACACGCGACTGCAGCGATGAAGGAACGCCTGCTCGGAAGAAGAACGGGCAGGTGCTGTAAAGCGCAGTCCTCCTGGAAACTCATTGTCATGGCGTCGTCCGTAGGCCAGTTCTAGGTGGAGCGGCTCTCGATCGCCTGCCGAGCGAAGCGGGAATTCACCAGCGTCCCGCTCAGCCGCGCTCGCGCGACCAGCAGTTCCCGCCAGTGCTCCGTCCCCTCCCAGAGTACTCTCTTCATCGCCGCCATCGCCTCGGGGCTGGACGCCGCTAGCTGCCGTAGAAACGCCGTGAGGCGCCCGTCCAGCGCCGCGATGTCCTCGTGCAGCTCGGCATAGAGCCCACGCTGGTGGGCCCACTCCGCGCTCCGCCACGCGGCTGCATCGATGCCCAGGGCGGCGTAGTTCCCCCACCCCATCCTGCGCTCGATAACGGGGCCCACTACGAAGGGACCGATCCCGAGGGCAAGCTCGCTGAGCTTCACCTGTGCCGCCGTGGTGGCGAGCGCATAATCGGACGCTGCTACCATCGCGACACCCCCGCCGACCACCTTGCCGTGCACCCGGGCGACGATGAGCTTCGGGCACTCCCGCATCGCATTGATCAGGTTCGCGAACCCCATGAAGAACCGGGTCCCGGTCTCGACGTCGGCGATCGCGGACAGCTCGGCGAAGGACGCGCCGGCGCAGAAGGCGCCGGTGCCCTCGCTCCGGAGCAGGATCACACTCGCTCGCCGGTCCTGTCCCAGCGCCGTGATGTGCGACGCCAGCTCGGCGAGCAGGGCCCCCGGCAGTGAGTTCCCTTTCGGATGGGTGAAGGTCACGTTGCCGACGCCGTCGGCCACGTGGGTGGCAACAGTGCCCGAGTCGTGCGTCGTCCGCTGGCTCATGGCTTCCCTTCCCTGAAGGGCTCTGATACAATTGCAACTGCAAGCTAGCGGGTGCCCCAGGACCACTCCAGCGGCCAGGGGCGCCGCTCTAAATCCAACAGGCAGGCTGAGGTGTCCGCTTCCACGTTGCCCACCGAGGACTCCGCCGAGAGCGCCGCCTTCGATGCCCGCATCGACGCAGGCGAGACGATCGAGCCCAAGGACTGGATGCCAGAGCGGTACCGCCGCCAGCTAGTCCGCATGATGTCGCAGCACGCCCACTCGGAGATCGTGGGCATGCTTCCGGAGGGCAACTGGATCACTCGCGCCCCGTCCCTCAGGCGCAAGCTGTGCCTGCTCGCCAAGGTGCAGGACGAGGCGGGCCACGGGCTCTACATCTACTGCGCCACCGAGACGCTGGGCGTCGACCGCATCGAGCTCATTGACCAGCTCTTGAGCGGCAAGGCGAAGTATTCCAGCATCTTCAACTACCCGACCCTGACCTGGGCAGACATCGGGGTCATCGGCTGGTTCGTCGATGGCGCGGCGATCGTGAACCAGACCGTGCTGGCCAAGGCTTCGTACGGACCGTACGCGCGCGCGATGGTCCGCATCTGCAAGGAGGAGAACTTCCACAAGCGCCAGGGCTACGAGATCGTCGCCACGTTGGCCGACGGCACGCCCGCGCAGCGCGCGATGGTGCAGGACGCGGTCAACCGGTGGTGGTGGCCGACCCTGATGATGTTCGGCCCCAGCGACGCCAATTCCGCCAACAGCGCCGATCTGCTCCGCTGGCGGGTGAAGCGGTTCAGCAACGACGAGCTCCGGCAGCGCTTCGTCGACCTGACAGTGGCGCAGGCGCAGGCGGTGAAGCTCACGCTGCCCGATCCGAAGCTCCGCTACAACCCCGATACCAAACACTGGGAGTTCGGCGAGATCGACTGGGCGGAGTTCCAGCAGGTCATCAGCGGCAACGGCCCGTGCAACCGGGAGCGCCTCGCCGCCCGGCGTGCTGCGCACGACCAGGGCGCCTGGGTGCGCGAGGCAGCGGCGGCTTACGCCGAAAAGCAGCGCCGCCGGAGTACGGCGCCCGCGGCCTGAAGCCAGAGCGACCAGGGACTGGGACGGATGGCCACGGGGGTCAAGGGATCCGATATCTCCAGCGACCAGTGGCCGCTCTGGGAGGTATTCACCCAGGCGAAAGACGGCGCGCCCCACGAGCATGCTGGGAGCGTGCATGCGGCGGACGCGGAGCTCGCACTGCAAAACGCCCGCGACGTTTACGCCCGGCGGGGCGAGGTGGTGAGCATCTGGGTCGTGCCGAGCGCGGCGATTGTCGCGTCGAGCGCGGGCGAGCGCGGCCCGTTCTTCGATCCCGCCGACGACAAGCCCTACCGTCACCCGCAGTTCTATCGGACGCCCCGCGGCGTCCGAGTGGAGTAGCGCGGAGTCTTCTGTGGATGGCCTCTTCGAGTATCTCCTCCGGCTGGGCGACGATCGCCTGGTCCTGGGCCACCGGTTGTCCCAATGGTGCGGCCACGGCCCCGTCCTCGAGGAGGACATCGCGCTCGCCAACATCGCGCTCGACCTCATCGGGCAAGCGACGCATTTTCTCCGGCTTGCCGGACAGGTCGAGGGGAAAGGGCGCGACGAGGACGCCCTCGCCTATTTCCGCGACGCCATCGAGTACCGCAACGTCAAGCTGGTCGAGCTCCCCAACGGCGACTACGGCCGTACCATCGTGCGGCAGTTTCTGTTCGACGCCTGGAGCGTCCTGCTATTGGAGCGACTCCAACGGTCGACCCACGCCGAGCTCGCCGGCATCGCGGCGAAGGCTCACAAGGAGGCCCGCTATCACGTCCGCCACAGCGGGGAGTGGGTGCTCCGGCTGGGCGACGGCACGGAGGAGAGCCATCGGCGGACCCAGACGGCCCTGGACGAGCTCTGGCCGTACACCGGCGAGCTGTTCGCGGCCGACGAGGTCGATCGGCTGCTCGCCGATGCGATCGCACCCGATCCGGCAGCGCTCGCGCCCGCCTGGCGTGAAGTCGTGAGCGACGTCGTTCGCCGGGCGACGCTCACGCTGCCAGCCGATGGGTACATGCACTCCGGCGGGCGCCGGGGACGCCACACCGAGCACCTGGGCCACCTGCTGGACGAGATGCAGATCCTCGCCCGATCGCACCCGGGGGCGAAGTGGTGAGTCGCGCGAGCGCCCATGCAGATGCTCTGCTCGAACTGTTGCGGAGCATCCCGGATCCCGAGGTCCCGGCCCTGGACATCGTGGAGCTGGGGATCGTTCGCAAGGTGGAGATGAGGCCCGACGGGGTCGTGACGGTGGACGTGACCCCGACGTACTCCGGCTGTCCCGCAATGCAGGTGATCGAACAGGAGATCGTGGCGGCGCTTCGGGCGAACGGTCACGACCGGGTGGAGCTCCGGACAGTCTATTCGCCGGCCTGGACCACCGACTGGCTGAGTGACGAGGCCAAGGCCAAGCTCCGGGCCTACGGTATCGCACCTCCCGGCCGCGCCGCCGTCGAGCAGCCGCTCGTGCCCTTGACGCCGGTAGCGCGTCGCGCGGCCTGCCCCTACTGCGGTTCCTCGGACACCGAGCGCAAGAGCGAGTTCGGGTCCACGGCCTGCAAGGCCATCCACTATTGCCACGCCTGCCACCAGCCGTTCGAGGAGTTCAAGGCGATCTAGCTCTCGCGCCAGCTCTCGATCTCCTCCACCCAGCGGGCCAGGAACGCGTTCGCCTGATAGCCGTCGAGCACTCGATGGTCGATGGTGAGCGTCACGTAGCACATCGGCCGCACCTCCACGGTTTCCTTCCCGCCTCGCTCTCGTACCACCGCCCGCCGTTCCAGCTTGCCTACCCCAAGGATTGCCGACTGCGGCTGCGGAATGATGATCGGCGCGGCGATCAGGCTACCGCTCACGCCGTGGTTGGAGATTGAGAAGGTGCCGCGCTGCACGTCGCTCGGGCTGAGTGAACCGGCTCGAGCTCGCTGGGTGAGGTCGTGCAGCCGCTCGGCGGTGGCTCCGAGGTCGAGCCCCTGGGCACGATGGATCACGGGAACAATGAGCCCGCCCTGCGGGAGCGCAGTCGCGACCCCGATGTTGCAGTCCTCGAACAGCTCCAGCGCGTCGTCGTGCCACCGGCTGTTCACCTCCGGCACCGCCTGCAGCGCGGCGACGCTGGCGCGGACGAAGTAGGCAGTGTACGTGAGCTTGAGCCCGCGGGTCTCGAAGGCGGCACGGTGCGCCTCGCGGTGGGCGACTATGGCCGACAGATCGGCCTCGAAGACGGCGGTGACGTGCGGCGCCACCGCGACGCTCTGAGTCATGTGTTGCGCGATACTGCGGCGCATTGCGGTGTGAGGCACTCGCCGGCTCGGAATCCCGGTCGGTTCCGCCTTGGGGGCGGGTGCGCTCGCGCGCGAGGCGACATACGCCTCGACGTCCTGCACCGTGATCCGGCCGCCTCGGCCCGTGCCGGTGAGCTGAGAAGCGCTCAATCCTTGCTCCGCCAGTGCGCGGCGGACTGCCGGAGTCAACTCGGCGCCTTCGGAAGCGGGCGCCGCGCTCGATGCGGCCCGGCCGGCTGGAGCGGGCTCGGGACCCGCCGGCGCCCCTGCCTCGATGCGGCCCACCACCTCGCCCGGCTCGATCGCTTGCTCGGTCGACTTGAGGATCTCGCGCAAAATGCCGGTGGCGGGGGCAGCAACCTCTACCGTCACCTTGTCGGTGCTGATCTCGAGCAGCGGCTCGTTCTGGGTGACGGCGTCGCCCACCTGCTTGAACCAGGTCCCAACGACCATCTCGGTCCCCTCGGCCTGGTCGGCCGGGGCCGAGATCGCGATCAGCTCTGCCATCCCTGATTCCTCGGTCAGAACTCGAGCAGCTCCTGCATTTTGGCCGCGATGCCTGCGACACTGGGGAGCACGGCGTTCATCAGGTTGACGTTATAGGGCGTCGGGACGTCCGGGATCGCGAGCCGGGAGATCGGGGCGTCGAGGCTCAGGAACGCCTCCTCGGCGAGCACTGCGGCGATCTCTGCGCCGAAGCCGGCCGTGAGCGTGTCCTCGTGGACGATCAGACACCGTCGCGTCTTCCGGACCGAACCCAGGACGGCGGTGCGGTCCCACGGCGCCACGGTGCGGAGGTCGAGCACTTCGATCGACCCCTCGAGATCGCGCGCGGCGCGCTCACACCGTTCCACCATGGCGCCCCAGGTCACCACCGTGAGCCGGTCGCCGGCCAGGACGACCTTGGCCTTGCCGAGCGGGAGCACGAAGTCGTCGCCGGGATATGGCCGCCGGGCTGATGCCCCATCGAGCAGCGCCCGATGCTCGAAGAAAATCGTCGGGTTGTTGCTTCGGAGCGCCGAGCGCAGGAGGCCCACGGCGTCTTCCGCGTTCGACGGAATGCAGACCTGCCAACCGGGGGCGTGGACCCATAGCACTTCGCCACAGACGCTGTGCCACGGATCCCCGCATTTCGGTGCATACCCGCCCGGCATCCGCACGACGATCGGCGCGGCAAAGCGGTTGTGAGTCCGCCACCGCATGGTGCCGCAGTTGTTGAGCTGTTCGGTCGCGGGGTCGGCGTACTTGCGGAACTGAATCTCCGGGACGGGAAGCAGGCCACAGAGCGCCAGGCCGACCGCCCGGCCGATGATGCCCTCCTCCGAGAGGCTGGTGTCGAACACCCGTTGCTCGCCGAAGGCGGCCTGCAACCCCATCGTCGCGGCATGCACCCCGCCTTTCGGGCCCACGTCCTCGCCAAAGAGCAGCATCTTGGGGTTGGTGGCGAGCTCGTGCTCCAGCGTCCGCCGGATTGCGGTGAGCAGGTTGATCCGAGTGGGCTCGGGGCGCGGCACTTCGGTGCCTGGCGGGAATCGATGCCCGGCCGGCGCGAGCCCGCCAACCAGTTGCAGCTCGGCGGTCCCGTCGGGCCGTGTCTCGGCGTACACGTACCGATTCACATCGGACGGCTCGGGCTCCGGTCGCGCCAAGGCCCCCGCGAGGGCTGCGTCAACGTCCGCCTTGGCTCGAGCCTCGATCGCCCCAATGTCCGTCTCCGACAGCACTCCATCCCGAAGGAACCGATAGAGCCCGGGCAGCGGATCGCTCGCCTGCTCCTGCGCCAGGCGCTCCTTGCTCTTGTACGCTTGGGTGTCCTGCGCCGAGTGTCCGCTCAGCCGGGGGACCGTGAGCCGGAGGAGGGCCGGGCCCTTGCCCGCCCGCACGTGCGCCACTGTCTCCTGGAGCAGGCGGGCGGCCTCGGTCGGGTCGGAGCCGTCACCGCTTTGGACCAGGAGGTTCCGGAACGACGCGAGATTCGCTGCGATGTCGCCACCCGGAGTCTGGAAGCTGGATGGGACGGAGATGCCGTAGCCGTTGTCCTCAATGTAGAAGAGCATGGGCAGCGCGAGCGTCGTGGCGATCGTCAGCGCCGACCAGAAGCCGTTGGTCGCGACTGAGGCCTCGCCGCCCAGCACCACGGCGATCGAGCCGTCGTAGCCGCGATCGCCCAGGGCGTCACGATGGTAGACCAGACCCTGCGCCCATCCGGCAGCCGGGGTGTACTGAGAGCCGACGTCCCCGGACATCGGCAGCACGATGGCGCCGTCCGACCTCGGCAGATTGCAAACGACCCCGATGTCCCGGCCATTGCTGAAGCCGCCGGACTTCCCCATTGGCGCCGCGAATGCGTCCTCCAGCGAGAGCCCGAGCGTGAGGAGAATCGGTCGCGACCGGTAGTACGCCCCCACGGCGTCGTGCGGCCGATCCAACAGGCTGCCCAAGATGACCTGGGCCACCTCGTGCCCCCGAGCCGAGAACTGGTACAGCACTTTCTGGTCGGGAACGAGGCGGGTCTCTTCGATGTGGTCCAGTGCCCGCGAGGCGAGGCTGAAGTAGAGCACCCGCTTCCAGTCGATGTGGCTGACTCCGGTAGCCCCGGGCGCCCGCGCTTCACTCACTCCCATCGTGTCCCACATTGTGCTCCCGATCGGTCTGGTACACGGTGCCGCGGAAGAGCGCGACTACGGCACCGTCACTCCTGGTGACGCGTACTCGGTAATAGGCCAAACGCTTGCTGCTCGCCTCCTGCTCTGCATCCGCCCGGAGCACGTCGCCGACCCGCACCGCGGCGGGGTAGGTCATGCTGTTCTCGATGCTGACGCTCACCTGCCCGCCGGTGTTGCTGGCAAAGGCGAAGGCGCTATCAGCGAAGGCGAAGGTGACCCCACCATGGCAGACCCCGAATCCGTTGATCATGTCCTCGCGTACTACCATGCGAAGCGTCACCCGGGCCGGCTTCACGTCGAGCAGTTCCACGCCCAACCAGCGGCTGAACGCGTCGTGCGCCAGCATGTGGCGGACCACGGCGGCCGCACGCTGCCCCAAGTCAACCGGCAAGGGGCTCACCCGCGAAGCGTTCCACCGGACGCGGCGAGCCGCCGGAGGAGCGGACTCGGCCGGTAGCGATCCTCCCCATACTCCGCCTGCAGGGCTTCCACGCGTTCGAGCGTGACTCGATACCCGAGCTTCTCCGCCCAGGCGATGAGCCCGCTCGGGTAGTTGACCCCCTTGACCATCGCGATGTCGATGTCCGCCGGCGTGGCCACGCCCCAGAAGACCGCGTCCACCGCCTCGTTGATCAGCATCGCCAGTATCCGATCCAGGATCGACCGTCCGAGGACCTCGTCCTCCTTCGGCGCCGCCCGGACCGCGCCGGGACGGTAGTCGTGATAGCCCCGACCAGTCTTGCGTCCGAGCAGGTTGGCATCGACCAGGCGTCGCTGGGTGAGGGAGGGCCTGTACCGCGGATCGAAGAAGAACCCCTCGTAGACCGCCGATGTGACGGCGAGGTTCACGTCGTTGCCGATGAGGTCCATCAGCTCGAAGGGCCCCATCTTGAACCCCCCGAGCGTCCGCATCGCCCAGTCGATCGTGGCGCAATCGGCGATGCCTTCGTCCAGGATCCGGAGCGCCTCGCCGTAGAACGGCCGAGCGATCCGGTTCACGATGAAGCCCGGCGTATCCGTGGCGACGACGGTGGTCTTGCCCCAGCGCTGGACCAGGTTGCAGGCGGCATCGACCAGCGCTCGCGGCGTCGCGTACCCGGGCACCACCTCCACCAGCGACATGACCGGCGCGGGATTGAAGAAGTGCAGGCCGATGACCCGCTCGGGGCGCTGGCAGGCACCGGCGATGCTGGTGATCGACAGGGCCGAGGTGTTGGTCGCGAGCATCGCCTCCGGCGCGACGACCCGTTCGAGCGCCGCGAAGCTCTCGCGCTTGGGCCCCAGTCGCTCGGCAATCGCCTCGATGACGAGCTGGCAGGGCGCGAACGCGCTCAGCTCGCCGCTCGCGACATACTGGACGCGTCCCCGCGCCGCCTCGGCGGCCGACGGTGCCAAGCGCTTCTTCTCGGTCTCCCGCGCGAGCGCCTTGTCGATCCCGGCGCGCGCTCGGGCCACGGCCGCATCATCGACATCCTGCAGGATGACCCGGTGTCCCGCGACGGCGGCGACCTGCGCGATGCCGCTCCCCATCGTACCCGCGCCGAGTACGCCCACCGAAGCGGTTTCTGAGTCGGAGGCTTGCAACGGTCATTGTCCGGTGAAGACCGGCCTCCGCTTCGCGAGGAAGGCCGCCACTCCCTCGGCGTAGTCCGCCGTGCGCCCGGCTGCGCCCTGGAGCTCGGCCTCGAGCTCGAGCTGGGCATCGAGATCGTTGATCAGGGCCGCGTTCAGCAGCCGCTTGGTGAACCCGAGGCCGAGCGTCGGTTGCGTCGCCAGGTGGATGGCGAGCTTCGACGCTTCCTCATAAAGGGCCGCGGCGGGGTACGCGCGGTAGATCAACCCGAATTCCGCGGCCTGCCCCGCGCTGATCTTCTCCCCCAGCATCGTGAGTGCCGTCGCACGGGCCAGGCCTACCAGGCGGGGGAGAAGAAAGCTGCCGCCCGTGTCCGGCACCAAGCCGATCTTCGCGAACGCCTGGACGAACCAGGCTTCCTCTGCGGCCAGGACCAGGTCGCACGCCAGGGCGAGATTGGCCCCGGCCCCGGCGGCGACCCCGTTCACGGCACAAACCACCGGCTTCTCGAGCGCGCGGAGCCCCCGGACCAGCGGCGTGTAGACCTTCCGCGCGTGCGCCGCGAAATCATCCACGGCTGCGCCGGGTCGCACCTCATCGAGGTCCTGGCCGGCGCAGAACCCGCGTCCCGCCCCCGTCAGGAGAACGGCCCGGATCTCCCGCTCCCGCCCCGCCCGGGCCAGGGCGTCCTGGAGCTCGCCGGACATCGCCGTATGGATGCTGTTGAGGACGTCGGGTCGGTTCAACGTGATGCGCGCGACGCCCTGATCGATCTCGAACAGAATGAACCGATAGGTCATCCGAGGTCCTCTCGCGACGGAGCGGTGCGCGAGCCGCCGCGCTCGTCCGGAAACCTGACAAGGGTGAACAATATATCTACATTTCTGTGGCTCTGAAGTCGTTGTTGGCCTTCCGTGTGAGCGACAATGAAGCCTGTGTTTCTCGTTGACGGCGTGCGTACGCCAATTGGCAGCTTTGGCGGGAGTCTGGCTCACGTACGGGCCGACGATCTCGCGGCGCACGTCATCGCCAAGTTGCTCGAGCGTCACCCGGGTCTGGACCAGGAGCGTATCGCCGACGTGGTACTGGGGTGCGCGAACCAGGCGGGCGAAGACAACCGCAACGTCGCCCGAATGGCGCTGCTGCTCGCGGGGCTGCCGGTCTCGGTGCCGGGCGAGACCGTCAATCGGCTGTGCGCCAGCGGCATGAGCGCGGTGGCGAACGCGAGCCGCGCCGTGCGCCAGGGCGACGGCGACCTCTATCTCGCCGGCGGCGTCGAGCAGATGACCCGCGCGCCCTATGTATTGTCCAAATCGAGTCAGGCCTTCGCCCGCAACGCAGAGCTGTTCGACACCAGCTTGGGCTGGCGCTTCGTGAATCCCAAGATGCGGGAGCTCTACGGGGTGGACTCCATGGGACAGACCGCGGAGAACGTGGCGGCGGAGCGCGACATCAGCCGGGCGGACCAGGACGCCTTCGCCTTGTGGTCACAGCAGAAGACTGCTGCCAGCCAGAAGCGCTGCCGGTTCCAGGTGGAGATCGTGCCGGTGCCGGTGCCGGGCGCGGGCCGTGGAGAGCCCGTGCGCGACTTCACCCAGGACGAATTCCCCCGGCCGGACTCGACTCTGGAGGGGCTCGCGAAGCTCAAGCCGGCGTTCCGGACCGACGGCAAGGGAAGCGTTACTGCCGGCAACTCGTCAGGGATCAACGACGGCGCCTGCGTCGCGCTGCTGGCCTCGGAGGGCGCCGTGCGCGACTTGGGCTTCACCCCGCTGGCCCGCATCGTCGCGACTGCGGTCGCCGGCGTAGAGCCCCGGACCATGGGACTCGGACCGGTTCCCGCGACGCAGAAGCTCCTGGCGAAGACCAGGCTCACCCTCCCCGACTTGGATGTCATCGAGCTCAATGAAGCCTTCGCGGCTCAGGTGCTCGCCTGCACCCGGCAGCTCGGCCTCGACGACCGCGATCCCCGACTCAATCCCAACGGCGGCGCCATCGCCTTGGGTCACCCGCTCGGCATGTCCGGTGCGCGACTCCTGCTCACCGCCGCGCACGAGCTCCGGGAGACCGCCAAGCAGTACGCGCTCTGCACGATGTGCGTCGGCGTGGGGCAGGGCATGGCGACCATCATAGCCCGGGTGTGAGGCTCGGTGGCCAACGTATTCGCCTTCGAGGGCTTCATCCCGGTGGTCCATGAATCCGCGTTCATCCATCCCAACGCCACGGTGACCGGCAACGTCGTGATCGGGCGGGACGTGTACGTCGGACCGGGTGCGGCCATCCGTGGCGACTGGGGCGGCGTGGTCATCGAGGACGGCTGCAACGTCCAGGAGAACTGCACCATTCATATGTTCCCCGGCGTGACCGTCGTGCTCGAAGCCAGCGCGCACATCGGGCACGGGGCGGTGATCCACGGGGCCCGGGTCGGCCGGAACGCGCTGGTGGGCATGAACGCGGTAGTGATGGATCGGGCGGTGGTGGGCGCAGAATCGATCGTGGGTGCGCTGAGCTTCGTCCCGGCCGACATGATCATCCCGCCGCGCACCGTGGTCGCAGGGAATCCGGCCCGAGTGCTGAAGGAGGTCTCGGACGCCATGCTCGACTGGAAGACCGCGGGCACCCGCCTCTACCAGTCGCTGCCCGAGCGGCTGCGGGGCTCGCTCCGGCCCTGTGAGCCGCTCCGCGAGCCGCCGCTCGAGCGTCCCGAGCAGCCGACGGCCTATCAGACGTGGCACGAGATGAAGCCGGCTCAGCCGGCCGACGGAGACTGAACCATGCGGTTGCAGAGCTATGCGCAGGGTCACTGGGTCACGGGGACCGGCCCGCCGACCGAGCTGTTCCACGCCGTGACGGGCGAGAAGATCGCCGAGGCGACCAGCGAAGGCCTCGACTTCAAGGGCATGCTGGAATACGCCCGCACCGTCGGCGGACCGAAGCTTCGGGCGATGACGTTCCACCAGCGGGCTCGGATGCTCAAGGCCATGGCGCAGCACCTGATGGAGCACAAGGAGGAGCTCTATCAGGTCTCGACCGCGACCGGTGCGACGAAGGCCGACTCGTGGATCGATATCGAAGGCGGCATCGGCACGTTCTTCGTCTACGCAAGCCAGGGGCGCCGCGAGTTCCCCGACGAGACGTTCTACATCGACGGCCCGGTCGAGCGGATCTCGAAGGGAGGAACGTTCCTCGGCCGCCACCTGTGCGTGCCGCTCGAGGGCGTGGCGGTTCACATCAACGCCTTCAACTTCCCCTGCTGGGGGATGCTGGAGAAGCTCGCTCCCACCTTCCTCGCCGGGATGCCCGCCATCGTGAAGCCGGCCACGGTGACCTCGTTCCTCGCCGAGCGGCTGGCGCGCACGATGCTGGACGGGGGGATTCTCCCCGAAGGTGCGCTCCAGATCGTCTGCGGCGGGGTCGGCGACCTGCTCGACCACTTGACCAGCCAGGACGTGGTCACTTTCACCGGGTCAGCCGCGACTGGTCGGAAGCTCAAGAGTCACCCACGCGTGATCAGCGAGTCGGTCCGGTTCAACCTCGAAGCCGACTCGCTCAACTACTGCATCCTTGGCCCGGACGCGGCGCCGGGCTCGGAGGAGTTCGATCTCTTCATCAAAGAGGTGGCGAAAGAGATGACGGTGAAGGCGGGGCAGAAGTGCACCGCTATCCGGCGGACCATCGTGCCGGAAGGGATGACCGACGACGTGGTCCGGGCGCTCTCCAAGCGGCTCGCCGGCGCCACCCTGGGTGACCCGTCGGTGGAAGGCGTCCGGATGGGACCGCTGGCGGGCCGCGCACAAGTGAGCGAAGTCAGCGCCAGCGCCAATCGGATCGCCGCCTCGTGCGAGCGCGTCCACGGCGATCCGGAGCGCTTCGAGGTCGTGGGCGCAGACCCGGCGAAAGGCGCGTTCTTTCCGTCGCTTCTCTATTACTGCGATGCCCCGTTCCGGAAATCCGAGCCGCACGACGTGGAGGCGTTTGGTCCGGTGAACACCGTGATGCCATATCGCGCGCTGGACGAGGCGATCGCGCTCGCCCGGCTCGGACGCGGGAGCCTCTGCGGCTCGGTGGTCACCGCCGACGAGTCAGTGGCGCGTGATGTGGTGCTGGGCACCGCCGCGTACCACGGGCGGCTCATGGTCCTCAATCGCCACAACGCGAAGGAGTCCACCGGACACGGCTCCCCGCTGCCCCATCTGATCCACGGTGGCCCCGGCCGGGCCGGCGGCGGCGAGGAGATGGGCGGTGTGCGCGGCGTCCTCCATTACATGCAGCGCTCCGCGATCCAGGGGACGCCCGCCACGCTGACCGCCGTCGGAAGGGAGTGGGTGAAGGGAGCCCCTCAGCTGAGTGACGGGATCCACCCCTTCCGTAAGCACTTCGAGGAGCTGCGCCTCGGCGAGACGTGGCTCACCCACGGCCGGACCGTGACCGAGGCGGACGTGGTCAACTTCGCGGGCATCAGCGGCGACTTCTTCTATGCCCACATGGACGATGCCGCGGCGAAGACCTCGCTCTTCGAGCGGCGGGTGGCGCACGGCTACTTCGTCCTCTCCGCTGCGGCGGGTCTCTTCGTGGACCCCGCACCAGGACCGGTGCTGGCCAACTACGGGCTGGACAACCTCCGCTTCGTGAAGCCGGTCTACCCCGGCGACACCATTCGTGCGCGACTCACCTGCAAGCAGAAGACGGCTAAGGAGACGCCCGACGGCCAGGCGCCACAGGGCGTGGTCGCCTGGGATGTGGAGGTCACCAATCAGAACGCCGAGCCGGTCGCCGTCTACACCATCCTGACCCTGGTGCAGCGGAAGTCTTCCGCGCCATGACATCGACTGCGGACGGCCGCTTCGCCGGCCTCGTCGGGTCGCGCATCCTGGCGATCGCCGACGAGGTTCGAGCGCTCCAGGCCGCCGGCCGGCAGATCTGCAACCTCAGCATCGGCGACTTCGACCCGCGCGAGTTCCCGATCCCGCAGGCGCTTCGAGAACGCATCGAGGGCGCGCTCCACCGCGGCGAGACCAACTACCCACCGGCCGTGGGGATGTCCGCACTCCGGGAGCAGATCTCGGCGCTCTACGCCCGGGAGTTCGACCTCACGATTCCCGTCGCTTCAATCGTGGTCACCGGCGGGTCCCGTCCCGGTCTCTTCGCCGCCTATCAGCTCACGGTCAATCCGGGCGACCGGGTCGTCTTCCCGGTGCCGTCCTGGAACAACGACCACTACTGCGCGATGGCCGGAGCTACTCCGGTTCCGATCGAGTGCGGCAGTGACACGGCGTTCCTTCCGACCGCGGCCATGCTGGCCCGCAGCCTCCGCGGCGCGCGACTCCTCGTGCTCAATTCGCCGGCAAACCCCAGCGGCACCGCCCTCGACTCGGCGACCCTCGAAGCCATCTGTGAAGCCATCCTGGAGGAGAACGCGCGGCGCTCTCCGGAGGAGCCGCCGCTCTATCTCCTCTACGATCAGGTGTACTGGACGCTGACCTTCGGCGGCCGGTCGCACGTCATCCCGCAGGCGCTCAGACCTGAGATGGCGCCCTACACCATCCTGGTGGACGGCATCTCCAAGGCTCTTGCGGCGACCGGGTTGCGGGTCGGCTGGGTCTGCGCTCCGGCGGACCTCGCGGCCCGGTTCAGCGCATTCCTGGGCCACGTCGGTGCCTGGGCTCCGCGGCCGATGCAGGTCGCCACGGCGGAGATGCTCGCCGACACCGAAGCTGTCGCGGCGGCCCGTCGCACCATGCAACTCGGTCTCCAGCGTCGCCTCGACCAGCTCTTCGCCGGTATGCTGGCCTTGCGGCGGGACGGGTTGCCCGTCGAGGCGGTAGCACCAGCGGGCGCCATGTACCTGAGCGTGCGGTTCGGCTCGCGGGAAGGACGCGGCCCCGCGGGGTCGGCCCTGGATCCGACCGAGGCCATCAGGTGCTTTCTGCTCGAGCGAGCCGGCCTCGCGGCGGTGCCGTTTGAGGCCTTCGGCTTCCACGGTGAGCCGGGGTGGTTCCGGCTCTCCGTCGGGAGCGTTTCCGAGAGCGCTATCGGAGACCTGCTGGTTCGGCTGCGAGGTGCGCTCGAGCAACTGGATGCCCCGTTCATGAAGGGGTAGGGGCCGTGCAGTCATTGACGGGGTTCGGCCCATTTCACGCCTGAGTCTGGATCAGGAGAGTCCTGGTTCGAGCCCAGGAGGGGCAATACGGCCGCAGAATGCGCGGCCGGTTTTTGTTGTGTGCTCGTCCTACGGCGCCCTGGCGGCCGCCTCCGGATCGAGCCCATGAGGGGCAATCAAGCCCGGCAAGGACTTCGGTCGTGCCGGGCTTTCCCTAATTGCGGTGTGTGTGAGTTAGTGTGTGAGTAACGTTTGTGATTTCACGCGGGAGCTTTTCGCCACGGCAAGCGGCGTAGCTCTTCAGCAAGAGCCTGAACTGCGGACTCTCCAAAACGATGCGCCCAAAGGTTGAGCCAGCCCTCGTTGTCCAGGAAAAACTTCCAGTCGCTGATGACTCCGTGCCTCACGAACAGAAACGGCACGGGCGATTGGAATGGTTGGAAGCCTGAGTTGTAGATTGCGGTCCCCTCGTTGCCTTCATAGAACGGCCCGAACAGGATTCCATCTTCCGCGTACGCCGGAACTGCGAGCTGCTGGAGGACGTCGCGAAAGACGCCTTGCGCACGGTCAGCCGACAAGTCGGTGAAAACAACGACGACTACCTTGTAGCTTGCGTCGTCGCCGTCAGTAGGTTGAGCGTCCAGGAACAGGCTCTTGTAGCTGCTCATCAGCTCGACAACACCTTGCACGTCCCGGTCGGCGATGTGCTCTGGAGCCAGCCAAAGTGTCTTACGTTCCAAGGCCCCAGGCACGAAGGAGCAGACGGCCCCAGCGCGGCCGAGATCCTTGTGAGGCCTGGCTACGAAAGTCTTGACCCAGTCTGCGACGGCGCGAAGCGCATCTAGATCGCTTTCAGCGAGCTCTCTCTTGCTGCTGACGTCTTCGAGATCCTCAAGGAGGAAGAGATTAGCGGTCTGTGCTGGCATAGAACCTTCTCCTTAGGCTTTCGGGTTCATAACGTGGTCATTTGAACCTCGCTGTGGGGCATCTGAACACCCGGCCCGATCTCCTTCAGGGCGTCGACGGCGACGGCACCCAAAGCGTCAGCCGACGGTAAACACCAATACCTCCATGCCCGGATCGAGAAACTGAATCTCGAACTGTCCGCTCTCGAAGAAGTCGGCGGCACATCGGGTCCGGATGCCGTCAATGCCGTCGGCTTTGCCATGCCTCAGTAGCCGAAGGGGAAGGTCCGTGGCCGCGGAGCGTCCTCGGCGCGAAGGTAGGTAATCGTGTAAGGACCAATGAACGTCGCCGCCACGACGGTCCGTCCGCGGGCGATGGAGAAATGGTGCATCCCCGCTGGTGCAGTGGCCGAATCGCCCGCGGTCAGCGCCTGGGTCCGCTTGGGGTCGAGCACGTCTCCGGTCCCGACAAGGAGCGTTCCCTCCCTGACTTCTACGTGCTCATGGCTCGGATGAAAATGCGGCGGGAGCCGATAGCCGTTCGGCATAGATACCAGCAGGGTGAACTCGCCGGGGCCGGTGGGATCGCCGCTGACGACGGCGATGAGCGCGCCCGGTGGCAGCACGGGGGGCACCGACCACTGTAGCGCTACCGCGTCGGGGGAAGATTGGGCCATAGCACCCGGAGCCGCCAGAAACCACGCCGAGGCAGCCATGAGGCCGATAAACCGTCCTGTGACGAGCGTAGTGTCCTTCATTTTCCCTTTCCTCCGATGAGCCCCACTCGGGCAGCGCTGCGGATCCCTCGGGCTGTCTAGAGCGATGCTCTAGCTAGTGGCCCTGTCCCCCGTGACTCGTTGTCTGGCGGCCAGGCACAGTGAACCGCAGCGTCTTCACCTGTCCGGGGAAGACATTGTGGTCAGCGTCAACCAGCTCGATCTTCACCTTGTGCTGGCCTGGAGGCAGCCCGGCGATGTCCACCGTGTTGTTGTCACTCGCATCCGCCCACCACCAGGGCAGGTCGTCGACGGTGATATGCAGATGCCCGACCCGTGGAGATACCTGACGGGCCTCCGGCCCGAACACCTGTACGATGCGCAGGTTCTCCACTCGGTACTGGGCCCAGAAGATCCCGTGAGCCAGTCCCTCGGGACGCGGGGGATCCACGATCAGCTTGGGGGCGGGCTCGTTCTCGATCGCGACGTACGGTGAAGCGCCGCGGATCTCGCTTGCGCTTTGGCCGAAGGCGCTCGTGGCGAGCACGGTGCCCGTCACTACTGCGGCAAGCGTCTTCATGAGCACGGTCATTGCACTGCCTCCTTGAAGTAGGCACTCATCAGGCTGCTACACTTCCACGCCCCCCCGGGAGCACAGCTGGACTCCACTCACTCACAGCGGGAGTTCTTTGCCGGCCTGCTCCGCGACCATGTACTCGGCGTACCAGTCCGGCCAGTTCGCGTCGCGCTGCCCGGTGCGCTTTTCGTGCTCGACGTGCGCGGCCTCTGCACGCCGAAGGGCCTGCGCAAGGTCAGGGACCGACGCGTACGTCGTATCGCCCGCGACCCGCCCCGGGAACCGGGTCGTCACCTCCTGCAGCAGCCAGACGTTGCCGTCCGGGTCCCCGAACGCCGCGTACGAGCCGTAGCTCTGGCGCTCAGGCGCGAGGCCGCTGACCTGGCCGCCGAAGGGAGCGGGACCTGCGGCGAAATGGAAGATCTCACTCACCTGGATACCCCGCCGCATCAGGTCGTCGCGCGCAGCCTCGATGTCTGAGACCACCAGGAACATGCCCTGGGCAGATCCTGGCGTGCCCTTCGGGTTGAAATGAATCGAGCACTGAGAGCCCGGAGGCGTTAACTGGATCGCACGGTCACCGTTGTGACGGAAGTCGGCGTCGAGCCGCCAGCCGAGACCTTCATAGAACGCCTTGGCACGGTCGAGATCCGAGACCGGGATGGGAATCACCTCGAGCTTTAGATCCATCTGCCCTACGCGGGAGCCGGCAGTAGCGTCCTGGCTACGGATTGCGGTGGTGGTCATGGCTACCTCCTTAGGTGTGTCATGTGTGCATTCATCTCAGGCCACTGTTGTGCCCTCAAGGCAACACGCCTCATGCCCGAAGCCGCTGCCTTACCCCTCGAACGGAGCGTTCATCAGGAAATCCACGGTAGACGGCCGGTTGTAGCCTGGCACGAAACGCTCCCCGAAGTCCCGCGCGAAATTGTCGTAGGTGGTCTCCGGCTTGGTTTTGACAATGCGGCAGACCGCATCCGTGAAGCACCGCTTCATGTCGAGGCGGGGAAATGCGGCGAGGACGCTCTTCATCTCGGTCAGCGGGATCAGGTCGTACTGGGGCCCGCCGAAGTCGAGGACGATTCCAGCCGTGCAGAGGGCGACTTCCGCCTCCTTGTGGAGACCGATCGAAGGTGTGGAATTCAGCGCGACGCTGTCCCAGATCAGCTGCACGCGGCGATCCTCGAGACCCTGCTCCCGCGCGAACGCTCGCGCCGCGTCGGCTCCTTCTATCTCGAAGCGCTTTGGACCGGTGAAGCTGTTCGTGAGCCCAAGGTCGTGGAGCAGCGAGCCGAGGGCGACGACTTCCGCGTCGTGAGGCACGCCCTGCAGCTGTCCGAGCCGAACCGCGAAGAGCCAAGATCGTACAGCATGGTTGAAGAGAAACGGTTCGGAATGGGTCCGGGCATAGTCCATTGCGCGAGTGATGAGCGGCGTGTCGATCACCGTAATGCCGCCCAAGACTCGGGTCTTTCCGCTCATGACAGTCGGCTCGGCTGTTAGCGACATACCAGCTCACTCCCTAATGAAAGCGAGTAGAT
Organism: Gemmatimonadales bacterium; assembly: GCA_035707305.1. GTDB lineage: Bacteria > Gemmatimonadota > Gemmatimonadetes > Gemmatimonadales > GWC2-71-9 > DASQPE01. Next base: position 7,684 of record DASSUE010000308.1, on the reverse strand, counting down.
CCGCGTTGACCTGATCCTGGTGCGTGGCGGTGATGCCGTGCGGGGCGCCGGGGTAGTAGATGTCCTTCGCGCCCTTGATGAGCCGGGCCGACTTCTTCGCTGAGTCGTGCACCGGAACGATCTGGTCGTCCTCACCGTGGAGCACCAGAGTCGGTACGTCGAACTTCTTGAGGTCCTCGGTGAAATCGGTCTCGGAGAAGGCCTTGATGCTTTCGTAGGCGTTCTTGAGGCCGGCCTGCATGCTCCACAGCCAGAATTGTTCGATCACGCCTTGCGACACCTTGGCCCCAGGCCTGTTGGCGCCGTAGAACTGGATTGCCAGATCCTTGTAGAACTGCGAGCGATCCTTCACGAGGCTCGCACGCAGGCCGTCGAACACCTCGATCGGCAGCCCCTCGGGGTTGGCCGCGCTCTTCAGCATGATCGGCGGCACCGCGGCGATCAGGACTGCCTTGGCGACCCGCGACGTTCCGTGACGTCCGATGTACCGCGCCACCTCTCCGCCGCCGGTGGAGTGGCCCACCAGCGTGACTTCGTTGAGATCGAGCGCCTCGATCACGGCCGCCAGATCGTCGGCGTAGCCGTCCATGTCGTTGCCCGCCGAGGCTTGGCTGGATCGGCCATGACCGCGTCGGTCGTGCGCGATGGCGCGGAGGCCGTTCTGCGCCAAGAACAGCATCTGCCCGTCCCATGCGTCGGAGTTGAGCGGCCAGCCATGGGAGAACGTGACGGGTGGACCCTTGCCCCAGTCCTTAGTAGTAGATCTCGGTGCCGTCCTTCGTCATGATCCTGCTCTCAGTGTAGTCCTTCGTGATCGTGCTGCTCATAGATGTGCTCCTTGGAGAAGGCTGGCGGGCGGCTTTGTGGTCGTGACAGACACGTGGGTCTCCTCTCTCCTTGGGGTCGTGACGGTATTAAGCTCGTCGCGAGTGCACGTCGCGCCGTCGAAGCCCGGCCTACAGAAAGCAGAACCGCCGAGCTGACCTGAGGCAGCTCGGCGGTCTTGAGGTCCTTCGTGGCGTCCTAAACTCCGGCGTCGCGGAGGAGGCGAGGACCCGTGGCTTTGCGACCCCAGCTTTCGCTGGGTGTGCATTCATCGGTTTGTAGACGGCTCCAACGTAGGCCTGGGGGTCGGAGCGGTCAAGAGCAGCAAAGGCTGGGCATCCGTCTCGGACTAGAAACGGAACGCTCCGGGGATTCACGGTGATGTGCACGGCACCGGTTGGACCGTATCGAGCTCGCCCCAATCTCGGCCGGCACTCGACGGGATGGCAAACTTTGACATCTCTGCGAGCAGACCACGGCAAAGTCCAGCATGAGACCTAGCAAACTCCAGCATCGGGTGACACGAACTCCCGTAAAGGGTGGCAAGTTGCTCGACTTCGGCTGGTTGTAAGGCCCCCTCTGGATCAGGAGAGTCCTGGTTCGAGCCCAGGAGGGGCTTCCCGCCGAAGCCGTTTGCGGCGGAGCAGCTTCTGCTCCGAGTGCACTCACTCTACGGCCTACAACCTGCGACCACAGCATACTAGGTCACGCTCAGAACAAGCGGCTGGAGTAGCGCTGCTCCGGGATCCGAGACTCTCACTGGCCAAACACTTTCCCTGTGACCAGTGACCTTTCGCGGTTCGAGCGACCGCACTCATTGTGTGGTTCGACCGAACGTCTATACCTGCGTCTCGCACCACGAGCATATCATGAGCAACTCGACCGATTGTGTCCGTGAAGATGCCCCCCTGGGCAAGAAGCTGGATGAGCTGTATAAGCTCATCGAAGGCATCGAGATCGCCATGTTTACCACCCGGCGTCCGGACGGGCGGCTGGTATCTCGCCCGATGGCCACGCAGACCCAAGCCGAGGGGAGCGACCTCTGGTTCGTGACGGACGTCGAGTCGCACAAGCTCGACGAGCTGGAGTTTGATTCCCAGGTGAACCTGGCCTATTACAAGGATCGGACCCGGGAATGGGTGTCGGTGAGCGGAATCGCCACCGTCTCGCAGGACCGCCGCGCCATCCACGAGCTCTACCAGAAAGACTGGAGGGCCTGGTTCGGCGATGAAGGGGGAGAGCGGGACGGAGGCCCGGACGACCCGCGGCTCGCGCTGATCTTGGTAGACGTGCAGTCGGTGGTCTATCTCAAGGTTGACAAACCTCAACCCGTAGTGCTCTTCGAGGTCGCCAAGGCGATGGTGACCGGCACACCGCCGAAGATCGGGGTGCAGCGGGAGCTATGTGGCGAGGAGATCGACCAGGCGCGGTAGCGGGGCTATTGGGTACAGGCGTGCGCGCATCAAAGCTTTGGAAAACGCCCACTGCCGCGCGTGCATGACGTCGCAGATGCAACGTCGGGAGGCGCGAAACGCCCCGGAGACAAGGCGCCAGTGCTGACGAGGCGCCCAGTACTGGTGCCAGCGCTTCACGCGCCTTGGCCAAATAGGCCCGGACCTCCGGGCCGCAGGCCGCCACAGCCTTGTCGCGTAACGCCGCCGCACCTTCCCTGTTCACGACCGCACCGGCCTACTCGAACGATGCGATAACCGCTGGCAGAGCGGCCGTGATCCGGCAGGAGGCGCGCTCAACGGCGTGACGGAAGCGTTCAAGGGCCGGCTCGCTAGACGGCGGCCCGTGCCGCATTCAGCGATCAGCGGCGCGCGGATCCCGGTTCTCAAGAATGCGGATACCGGGCACGTCGCGCTTGGCTGCGTCAAGCAAGGCCTGAGTCACCAGAGGCGCCGAGACAGTTCTCCACCGTGGGGGCCCGAGGATGCTCAGCACCTCGCCCAGCTGCTCGGCCAAGCGTGCTCCGTCCGCCGGCCAAGAAGCCGGGCAGGGCCGGGCGATTGTGACTGACCCCTTGACTCGGTTGTAGAAGACGCGCGACGCCGACGCAAGCTCGAGAGCAGAGACGAGCAGGAAGTGTCGCGCACCGCGCGCCCGAGCCGCTTGGGCCAGCGCCACCGTGTAGTCGAATCGACCCGACAGAACGCCGCGGCGTCGACCCCCTCGCCGTCGTGGCCGCAGCCGCCAACCGCCGCCGCGGCGATCATCAGGATCGCAGACTTCAACTACTGCAGCATTAGTACTCCTCACTCCGTGTTCGGCGCGCCCAGCCCTTCCCGGCGTGCAAGGATGCGGCATGTTTCGGCCGCGAGTCTAAGCAGCCGGCCGGGCTCCACCGCTTCTGCCCGCCATAAGCCCCAGTGTATCTCCTGGCATCACCGAGTCCGGATCCCGCCGGCCCCGCCGCATCTCCGGTCCACCTACCGCGAGGTCAAGCAGCCCACGCAGCTGCCAGAGATCGTTTCCATAGTACCAGAGTACCAGCCGGGCGCCGCCGCCGATGCGCGATATCGGCTGGAAGGCCTCTTCAGGTGTGCAGTTCACCCAGGCAGCTCGGGAGTCCACCCTGCGGGACCCAAACCTGACTCCGCCCCAGCCGCGGGGCACCTGCTGGGAGGAGAGCGCGTCGGACCAGCGGGTGGCCGCGAACCCCGCTCTCGGGCCGGGAGATCGAGCGCCGCCACCAAATACGCGATGAGATCCTCGATGCCGATCGGCTGAGTCGGCGTGTCCACTCAGCTCGGCGTCACCATCGCCGGGAGCTTCTCCACCAGCGAGCGGACAGCTCGAACGAAAGGCTCCCCGAGCCGATCACGATCGAGGCGCGGAACTCGATCGCCGGGATGCCCATTCGGGCAGGATCCGACCGATCTCCTGCCGGCTCGCGAGGTGCAGGGAGAGGCGCTCGCCCTGGCCGAGGCCGCCGAGGTAGACGAGTCGGCGCACTCCGGCTTCACGGGCGGCCTTGGCAAATAACTCGGCACCCTTGCGGTCTTTTTCCGCGTAATCGCTGGAGGAGGCCAGGGAGTGGATCAGGTAGTATGCAGTATGGACGCCGCGAAGGGCATTGGGCAGCGACGGGACTGGGTCGGCCCAGTCCCGGCAGCGACCGGGAGTCAACCACGTCACCCGCGACGACTTCGGTGCGTCGGCCACCTGGGAGCGGAGATACTCCGGCCGACGAGCCATGCAGCGGAGCGGGCGCGCGCCGGCCTCGACCGCGCTGCACAGGCGGCCCCCGACGTAGCCGCTCGCGCCTGTGAGAAAGGGTGAGCCCGCCCTCGCGGCTCACTCAGCCTCCTCGGCCACCAGCCGGCGGAGCATCGCCCGAAGCTCCGGTAACGAGCCGATCACTCGTGCACCCACCGCGTCCGCCTCGGTCCGTATCTCCAACGTCGCGGCGCCTCCTACAAGCAGCGGCACTCGCTCGGGCAGCGCGGCGCGCATCTCCCTCAGCGCGGTGAGGAGATCGGCGCCTTCCGGCACGTACACGGCGCTGACCGCAACGGCACGGGCACCGGTTTGGCCAACCGCGCTCACCAGATCGTCCACGGGCAGGTCAGGTCCGAGGTAGGTCACGCGCCATCCCTCCGCGGCGGCGCTAGTCGCCACCATCAGCGCTCCAAACTCGTGGACGTGGCTCGGCGGCGTGGCCACCACCAACCCGGGCGCAGTGTCCCTGACCTCGTATACCTGGAACAGCCAGCCCAGCACGCGGCGGAAGACGGCGGTCGCCATGTGCTCCTGCGCGACCGACACCGACCCTTCGGCCCAGCCGTGGCCGACGCGCACGAGCGCCGGCGCCACGACCTCGTCGATGAAGACCGGCACGCCGAGCGTCACCGCGGCCTGCTCGAGCACCGCTTGAAGCTCGACGGCGTCGAGTCGGCGGGTGGCCCGCAACGCCGCCGCAATGGACTCGCCGACGCTCCCGGCACGGGCCTGCTCCGCCTCATCCGCTCGGCTGCCTTCTCGATCTGATGATGCGATCCCTTCCTCGGCCCCGCCGTTCTCCTGGGCCAGCCTGGCGAGCTCGGCGATTGGGAGGGAGGCAATGCGGCCTATCGCGTGTCCCCGGTCGGCTAGCCGCCGGAGCAGTTGCAGGCGCGCGATGTCGAGATCGGAGTAGAGGCGCTGGCCCCCCTGGGTCCGCGCGGGACTCACCACTCCATAGCGCCGTTCCCAGGCCCGGAGAACGTGGGGCGTGAGCCCGGTGCGGCCAGCGACCAGCCGGACGGGGTATCGAGGAGTCTTGAATTCAAGGGGCTCTCTCACGGGAACATACTAAGCTGTTGTCTAGATAATGTCAAAAATACTTGGACCATACCTTGACGAAATGCGAGCAAAGCTGTACCTTGTTCGACAGTTATTAGACAAGACACACCAACTTGTGAGGATAGCATGAGAAAGCTGGACATCACCGCCGCCGTGTTGCTCGTCGTGGGCGGCATCAACTGGGGCGTGGTTGGAGTGACCGGTTGGGACATCGTCGGCACGATTTTCGGCAACCTGAGTCCCGTGAGCCGATCCGTCTACATCTTGGTCGGGGTCGCAGCGCTGTACCATGCGCTCCAGTGGAAGGCCATCCAGCACCGCTGGCAGCCCGCCTTCGCCAAGTAATCACCGAACTCATTCCAACAGCGAAGGTGCACTCCTAAAGCCGAAGTTTGTCACGCTCCTCCTCGCCGTGGGCGCACACTGACGGCTGCCTGCAGCGACGACGACGACAACACCGGTACCGGGGGCGAGGCGAGAGCGCGTGGTACCCGCCTCTCACCCCGCCCCCGACGTGGATGTCCTGCTGTTGGACGACGCCGAGGTGCTGGACAGACGTGCCGCACCGAAGCGCCCGATTACGTCAACGTGCCCGCGGGCGACCCGACGGGCGGCGGGCGCCCGATCAACCTGCTCGTTCTCGAGGACTTGAACTAGTTATCACGAGTGAGAGGAACACAACGATGAGAAGTACCCGAACCGGGACCGTTCTGATATCCGGTCTCATGTTGCTCGGCATCGGCTCGACTGCTCAGGCTCAATGGACGGAGCGCCGGGTGTCGATCGAGGCGCGAGGCGGCTTCAACGTGCCGACGTTCGACATCTCTGATGCCGTGGACCCCGGGCCGAGCGTCGGGCTGGGACTCGCGGTGCAGTTCGCGCCGAAGCTCTGGCTGATGGGAGACGTAGACCTCGGCTTCCACACAGGGGCGGATCTGCCCGGAGGTGGAGAGGCTCCCGACATGAAGGTCTACCACTACGTCGCGAAGCTGGGCTACGAGGTGCTGTCCGAGGGGCAGTCGCCGTGGTCCGTGATCGTCAATGCCGGTGCGGGCGCCCTGACGTTCGACGTCGACGGCCCGGGCTCGCACACCTATCCCGCGATCAACGTCGGCGCCAAACTCGGCTATAGGTTGACTCCGCGCGTGCAGCTGCTGCTGAGTCCGCAGGGCGACATCGCGTTCACGGACGATGACGAGGTGGGGACCAGCGACGCGTGGGTCTGGCCGTTCACAGCAGGTGTCCGCATCGGCCTGTAGTCCCCAAACCACCAGGGACCTGGCCGGCCGTCGTTAATCGATCGGCCGGGTCCGGCGTGGCACCGGAGAGACATGCCGGTTGCGTCGCCACCGCGCAGTAACAACCAGATATGTGCTGACCAGCCGAGGGGGCAAGTGTCCCCGGGCATGCCGCCCCCGGTGCTGCGCCCGCCGGTCACAGACCGGGTTGGCACGGAACCCGCCCCGGACTACCACGCAGGGCGCATGCTTCGCTGCCTCCTGGGCGTTCTCCTAAGCGTGATCCGAGTCTTGTGCGCTGATGGGGACTTATTGACCCTCAACGTCCGAGGTGTGTTGCAGCGATGGTGAAGTGCAAGGCCGACCGCTGCGTGAATAGTGATTCCCGTGCTCGATAAACCGGAGCATGCCGTAGTCTTGCTATAGTTTCTCCGGACCAAACTGGGCCGACTACGGCAGGGAAGCGGGCACCGATGCTCGAAAAGTGACCGTTTCCCAACAGGTTGTCCGAAATGTGGCTGGGCGGGAGGACTCTGGATCAGGAAAATCCTGGTTCGAGCCCAGCAGAAGCGATACGGCCGCAGAAATAGGCGGCCGTTTTCAGTTGTAAGGCCCGGCTCGGTCAGACGCGGGCTTCGGCTCGCGCGGCACGTTCAAGCTCGGCGATGTCGAACTTCACCATCTTCAGCATCGCCTCGCTGACCCGTTTGGCCTTTTCCCGATCCGGATCGGCCATGAGCTCACCGAGCACGGTTGGCACGATCTGCCAGAAAAGGCCGTACCTGTCCCTCAACCATCCGCACTGCTCGGGTGAGCCACCCTGGAGGAGGGCGTCCCAGTACCCATCAATCTCGGCCTGAGTGTCGCAGTTTACCATGAACGAGATCGAGTGGTTGAAGGGATCGAGCGGACCCGCGCTGATCGCCATGAACGGCTGACCCAGCAAGGTGAACTCGACCACCTTGACGGATCCCGCCGGGCCGCTCGGCGAGTCGCTGGGCAGCGCGGTGACCCGGTCCACCCGCGAATCGGGGAAGATGGAGGCGTAGAAGTTGGCGGCCTCCTCGGCTTCCTTGGAGTACCAGAGATGAGGGGTAATCGTGGGCATTGCTGTCTCCTTAGAGATGTGATCGCCTGCACACTACGCGCAACCATCGTTGCGTCAAAAGCCGGTGATCACCGACATCCTGACGGCGCGCGGCGACCCCGGCGTGATGTTGTTGTTGTTGTGAGCAGTGGGATAATAGGTCCGATCGAAGAGGTTCTCGACGTTTGCCTGGATGCGCAGCCACCGGTTGAGCGTGTAGTAGGCCGCGGCGTCGACGCGGACGAAG
>DASSUE010000307.1:0-2004 GCA_035707305.1 Gemmatimonadales bacterium | reverse complement strand
TCTCGACGCCGGCGCGCATCAGGCCGCGCACGTTCACGCCGGGGTTGTCGTAGAAGCTGTTGTCCTCGGTAGCGATCGTCGCCTTGATCGCCCACTCGGAGATGTCGCGCAGCGCCACCGGGTTGCGCAGCCCTTCGTTCTCGTCCTCGAACTCGTAGAGGAGCGTGCCGTGACGGTCGAAGATCTGGGCGGGACCGAGCACCTGCTTGGCGAAGGCGGTGCGCGGGTCGGGCGGCAGATCCTCGGTGTACCCCTTGTAGACGGAGAAGGCGAGACCGGCCGCCGCGGCCATGAAGACGATGCCGAGCAGCAGCGCGAACGTCATCGCCCCCGCCGCCGCCTTGCCCGCCGTGCCGCTCTGAAGCTCGCGCAGCCGCCGAAGCCGCTGCCGCCGCGTCTGCAACGCGCGCTGCATAGGCGATGACCTCCGCCAACCAGTGTAACGGGCGAGGGGCGGTGGGCGTATCACATGTACTCGTCCGGTACCTACGAGACAGCGACCTCCTTTCGTAGAGCGTCGCGGTAGTGCGTAGTGAGGAACTCGGCCGGCGTCTGGTAAGCGAGCGCCTGGTGGGGGCGGACGGTGTTGTAGACGCGCTCCCAGGCGCGCCGCTCGGGGGTGAGGGCGGCGACGGTGGGGTCGGTGCTGCTGCACTCGTAGAATTCCTCGGTGTGGGTGCGGTTGGCGCGTTCGACCCGGCCGTTGAGCTTGGGCGAGTGGGGCGGGAGCACAAACAGCCGGATCTGCCGGTCCGCACACGCCTGCTCAAAGCCAGCCATGAATTCGCTGCCGCCGTCGACTTGGAGGGCGCGGACCGCGAAGGGCATCCGGTCAAGGACGGCGGTGAGGGCGGCTTGGGCGGCGGTGGCCGTGGCGCGGCTGGCCAGGTGGAGGACATCCCAGCGGCTGACCACGTCGCGGGCAGTGAACTGCTTGAGCACGACGCCCGGTTCGGGCCGGATGTCGAGCGTATCCAGTTGCACCAGGTCGCCGGGCGCGGTGGGCGTGTACTCCTGCGGCTTCCGCGTCGCGTACGGCCGCTTCCCCAGTCGCTTGCGGGCGCTGATGCGGCGCAGCGGCTCGATGAGCTGGCCGGTACGCTTGAGGTAGCTCAAGATGCGGCCCACCATCGCGACGCTCACCTGGATACCCTCCCGTGCCAAGAGCACGACGAGCTTGTCTTTGCCCCAGCGTGGGTACTGCTCCCGCAGCCGTTTGACCGCGGCGACGCGGTCGGCGGTCCAGCTGGGCTGCCGCACGCGCTGCGGTCGGCTCGACCGATCGTCCAAGTGCCGCAGGTCGCGCGGATCGTAGCGGCGCTGCCAGCGGTAGAACGTCTGGCGGCTGATGCCGAAGTGCCGGCAGGTCAAGCTCACATTCCGGCCGTGGGTGCCATGCCAGTCGAACCACTTCAGCCGCTGCCGGCCCGCCTTCGTTGCGGGAGCGACCCACGCCCCCGGATGGTGGTTGCTCACGTAGAGCATACTCCCGGTCACGCCGCTGATGATGCGCATCGCACCCTCCGCAGCGGCCGGCGGCCTGCTACACTCCGCCATGAAGCGCCTCCGGGTCTGGGTGTGGACATCAGACACCCCCATCCTCCCCTGAGGCGTTTCGGCTTGCTAGCGGATCCTGTCTGCATCCTTCCTGCTGTCTCGCACCTTTCCGAACGAGATCAAGGCGGGGGGACGGCCCTCCCGTCGCCTGCGCTCCGAGCCGGCCCCTCTCCCATTATTGGGAGAGGGGTGCCTGGTCTGCCCGTCGCACACGGATGCCAAGGTTTGATCGTATCGTTCTTCGGCATATGCGCTGGCTGAATCTGAATGGTGGTGAGGATCAGCGTTTCGCAGATTCGGGGCGGGTTGATCGTTTGCGATCTCGTTTCGGGCCGATCGGCGCCAGGAGGCGGGCATATACGGTGGTAGCGAGCGGTGATACGATGCATGGCCCCGCCTCCATCCGTCCAGGGTGAGAGGGGACCAGCATAGCGAACAGATGTACTG
>DASSUE010000306.1:0-3505 GCA_035707305.1 Gemmatimonadales bacterium | reverse complement strand
GGCTGGACGATCAGCAGCTGACGACGATTCGGCTGGGCGCGTATCTCCACGACCTGGGCAAGGTGCGGGTACCGCACGAGATCCTCAACAAGCCCGGGAAGCTCACCGACGCCGAGTTCGACGTGATCAAGATGCACCCGGGCTGGGGCGTCGAGCTCCTGGTCTCGGTAGATTTTCCTGGGACATCAAGCCGATCATCCGCTGGCACCACGAGAAGTACGATGGGACCGGATACCCCGATCGCCTCGCTGGCGACCAGATCCCGATTGGAACGCAGATCATCGGGATCGTGGACGTTGATGATGCGCTCACGACCACGCGGAGCTACCGTCCGGCCCTCGCGGCCGCGGAGGCCGTCAGTCGGATCGTGGATTCGCGGACGGCCTGGCGGGACGGCATCCTCCGCAGCTTCATGTCCTCGGTGGGCAAGGCCGCCTAAGGCGCGGACTAGCAGCGTGAGAACCGCGCCCTCGAACTCGAAAGGCTCCTCCCGTTGACCAACCCTCCGATGAAATCATACGCCCGGTGGCTCACGGTGCCCGCGGCCGAATTCGTACTCTCAGCCTGTGCCTCCGATCGTGCAGCAGTGACGCGTCCGCTCGTGGTTGCCGCAACCGGCGAGCCCGAGAGCGTACTGCCGCCCCTCGTCGTCGAAACCGTCGGGCGAGACATCAGCGACCTGGTCTTCGAGCGGCTTGCTGATCTTGCGCCGGGCGGCGCTCCGGTCGATGCGAAGGCGTACCGGCCGCGGCTCGCAGAGAGTTGGGAGCGGGTGGACTCGCTCACGTGGCGGCTCCATCTCGCGAAGGGTGCCCGCTGGGCCGACGGCCGGCCGGTCACCGCGGACGACGTGGTTTTCTCGTTCAACGTCTTCGGCGATTCGACGCTCGATCCGCCCGCGCGGACGTACATCGCGGGCAAGGTGACCGCGATCGCGGTGGATTCATCCACCGTGCTGATGCAGTTTGCGGAGTCCTACCCCGAACAGCTGTACGACGCCACCTATCACGTGAGGGTGCTCCCCGGGCACGTCTGGGTTTCGATACCGCGGGAACGGTGGGCGGCGGACACCTCGGTGACACGACTGATCGGGAGTGGGCCGTTCCGGGTGACCGAGTGGCGGCGAGGGCAGTTCCTCCGGCTGGAGCGGAATGACACGATCGACGACAGGTCGGCACAGTCACGGCCGACGGTCCGGACCGTGATCTGGCGATTCGCCGCCGACCCCGATGCCGCGGTCAATCTCCTCCTCTCGCACGAAGCCGATCTGATGGAGCTAGCGGCTGCACCGCAGGCGATCCAACGAGTGGCGGCCGACAGCGCGCTCGCCGTCGAGCGCTACCCTTCGTCCGCCTACGGATTTCTGGGGTTCAACCTCACCACCCGGGACCGCCGCGGCCCGCAGCAGGTGCTCGACCGCGCGACCCGTCGAGCGCTCACGATGGCGATCGACCGCGGAGCGCTCGCGACGGCCACGTTCGGCGCCGGCGCCGTGGCCCCTCCCGGCCCGATGTCGCGGACGCTGTAGATCTGGAACGATTCGATCGCCACGCTGCCGTTCGACACCGCCGCCGCCGCGAAAGCGCTGAGCGCCGCCGGATGGACCGGCCCGCCCGATCAGGTCCAGAAGGCGAGCCGGTCAGCGCCTCGCCTTCGAAATCCCGGTTCCCGGCACCAGCACCACTCGGCGCCATCTCGCAACCGCAATTCAGGCCGCCTGGCGATCGGTCGGGGCGGAGGCCAGTGTGACCGCGGTGGACTTCCCGGTGTTTCAGGAGCGGCTCGCCAGCGGGGCGTTTGACAGCTACATCGGCGCCTGGCTGGACGAGCCGAGCGCGCGTGGACTGGCCGACCAATGGACCCGGGCCGGTTGGTCCGGTCTCAACTACGGGCGCTACGACAGCAAAGCGTTCGAGGCGCTCTTTCGCCGGGCCAGCGCCGAGTTCGACGCTGCCAAGGCTCGCGCGCTGTACCGTGAGGCGATGGACACCCTCAATGCCGACGCGCCGGCGATCTTCCTCTATACACCGACCAACGCCGCGGCGATCAGCCGGAGAATGGATGGGGTCGAGATCGACCCCTATGCATGGGTGAGCGGATTGCCGGGCTGGCGGGTGAAGAGCTAGCGGCGAACCCCGAGCTGCTTGACGTAGACGACCTGGTCGTCTCCCGGAGCATAGAAATCGGCGATGCGGGCGGCCGCCGTGTATCCTCGAGCTTCATAGAAAGAGCGGGTGGGCGCGTAGTCGGAACGGCCCGCGGTTTCCACGACGATGAGGCGGGCATCGCTTGGAAGGCGGCGCTCCATCGAAATCAGGAGGGCCGTTCCGACACCGGAGCCTTGGAGCGCCGGGTCGACTGCCATCCAGTACAGGTCCCACGTGCCCAGGGTGCACGGCGTGGGACCCCAGCAGATCCATCCCACGAGCGTTCCGGCGATATCGGCCCCTAGCGCGCGGTAGTCAGGCGACCCTGCCACCGCCGCGTCGAATACCTCCAGCGCGACGACCACTTCGGGATCTCGAAATAGGCCGATGCTCCGGGTGATCGTCTCGAGACGGCCGCGATCGGCCGGCGAGAGCGCCCGGAGCGTCGGGGCAACCGCGGTACGGGTCAGGCGGCCGGAACTCCGCTCACCAGCGCGGCGGCGAACCGGTGGCTGTGGGTTCGCTCCACCGCTTCGTCCACGATGCGGCAGACCAGCTCGTCGTAGCTCCAGCCGAAGGCGAGACCCATGCGCGCCAGGCCCGCATTGCTGGACAGATCGGGGCAGGGATTCACCTCGAGCACGTACGGCTGCCCCTCCTCGGTTACGCGGAGATCCACGCGGCCATATCCCTCGGATGAGGCCATGAGGTCCCATGCCTTCCGGGCCGTCTGGGCGATGCGCTTGGCGAGGTCGGATGGTATTTCCGCCGGGCACACCGGGACGGTGGCGAGATCTTCGGCGCTGCCTGCGCTCCACTTGGCCGCGTACGTCACGATGGGCCAAGAGTCGGCGGGCAGCCCCTCGAACCGGATCTCCGAGATGGGGAGCATCTGCTTGCCAATGAAGCCGACGTTGAACTCCCGCCCCGGGATGTACTCCTGGATCATGACCTCGTCGAACTGCTCGGTCATCTTGGCGACCCGCTTCCGGAGCGCCTTCCGGGTAGTGCAGACGGCGCTCCCGTCGATGCCCACGCTGGCATCTTCCGCCGCAGGCTTCACGATGGCAGGCAGCGGGAAGGTGGAGGGAATCTCGTTCCGATCGGCCAACGCGAACGTGGGCACCGGCACGCCATTGTGGGAGAGCAGCGTGTTGGCGACGTGCTTGCGGTGGCAGATGGTCACCGGCCACGCGCGGCACCCGGTGAACGGCAGACCGGTCAACTCCAGGGTGCCGACCACGAAATCTTCGTATTTGGCGTGCCCGTTGATGCCTTCGCAGAGATTGACGATGACGTCGGCTTTGCGGGCCCGGGACAGCCAGCGGAACTCTCCCAGCCTGACCGGGATGAGCTCG
>DASSUE010000305.1:0-6354 GCA_035707305.1 Gemmatimonadales bacterium | reverse complement strand
TGCGGCTGGAGGTCGGGGTCGGCTTCGGCCCAGAGCTCGACGAAGTGGTTGTACTGCTCGATCGCGCGCGGCGCGTCCCCCTTCGACTCGTACAGCTCGCCCAGCCACCGGTACGTCGGGGCGCGCCAGCGGGAATCCTCGATGGGCAGTGGATCCGGCGTTGTGAGGAATTTCTCGTAGTACACCCGCGCCGAGTCCGGCCGTCCGGCCAGGTCGTGGGCCCGACCGATCTGCACCCAGGCATACCGGTCCTCGATCGACGTCCGCGCGTCGGCCTCGTGCAGCAGCCGAACCGCATCGTCCCACCGCCGCTCGGCCAGGGCGACGTGAGCCGCGTAGTAGGCCCGCCTTCCCTCCGGGTCGCGGGCACTGGCCGCCTGGTCACGCTCGTAGCCGGCGAGCGCACCGCGCGCCAGCGGGGAGTCGCCGATCGCCGCCGCGAGCTGCGCCTGCGTTTCCCAGGGGCGATCGGTCGGCGGAATCGAATCGATCGAATGCCGCGCGAGGCCGCGCTCGATGACTGCTCGGGTCTTCCCCGCGTTGTTCTCGAAAACGGCCGCGTAGTACGCCGTATCGAGGAAGAAATTGAGCCGGCTCGCAATGGTGGGTTCCGCGCGCAGGATGGCCTCGGAGCGCCGGGTGGTCCAGCGGAGCCCCTCGCGCCAGTTGCCACGCAGTTCGGCCACCGAGGAGGTGACGCCGGCAGCGTTGACCGCCTGCCGGCTCGTCCGCGCCTTGGCGTATACCGCTCGGCTGATGCTGTCCGCCACGTCGATGCGGCCGTGTCCCCAGGCAGCGAACCATTCCGCCTCCCAGATGTCGTTGCTTCCGGGAAACCGCGTCCGAAACGCGGCAACCGTCGAATCGAGCGCGGTGACCCGGCCGTTTCGGATCTGCTCCTGGATCAGATTGGTGAACGCGCCCCCGAACGTGCGCGGCAGCGCCACCACGCGGCGATAGAGCGCCTCCGCCCGCTCGAAGTCACCCTTTTGCCCATACACTACCGCGGCGTTGTTCAGCGCGCTGGTGCTGGTGGAGTCGAGCCGGATTGCTTCTTCGTAGGCGGCGAGCGCCTTGTCGCTGTCGGGCTTGGGACCGCGGGTGTAGTAATACCCCTCGGTGAGCGCCCGCTCCATCTCGGTGAGCCGCTCGCGGTGACGGTAGGCGGTGCTGATCGCCGTGAGGGCACGGGCGCGGTCCCTCCGCTCGTTGCCCAGCAGCACGGCGATCTTGCGCCAGGCCATGGCGAATCCGCTGTCGAGCGTCACGGCCTCCTGGAGCAGCGCGATCCCGCGGTCGGCGTCGCCTGCTTCGTCGGCCACGAGAGAGCCCTCCACGTACTTGCGGAGAGCGGGAAGCGACGGGGTCGTGACGCGTTCGAGCGCAGAGCTCGCCCGAATGGTGCGAAGCGACTCTCCCGCCCGCTCGCGCACGGCTCTGGTGAGCTCACCCAGCGCACCGATCAGCTTGTCCTCGTTGTCGGCCGTCTCGCGGAACGTGGCCAGCTCCTGTCCGTCGAGGGCCGACACCAGTCGGGCTGAGACCACGTAGCTCTGCCCCAACCGCACGATCTCGCCGTCGAGCACCGCCTTCGCCCCCTCGCGCGTGGCTATCTCCCGCGCGAGCTCGAACGGCACTACGCTTTCCGCCGGCCGCTCCATCAGCCGCAGGATTTCGCGCACCGATGCGCGGGTGAGCACATTGAGCGCGCGCGACTGGGCCAGGTCGGTGCGGAGCGCCTCAGCCACGGTGGGGCCGAGAGTCGAGTCGTTCGCGGGCGCGCGGAAATCGGCCACGACGATCGTCTCTCGCTCGCCGAACGCACCCTTTCCCCGGAGCGACCCAGCGGGCCCGATGCCCATCGCTCGGGTGACCATGAACCCGACCACCAGGAGCGCGAAGGCACCGAGCGCCACCCACCCGCCGAGCCAGGTGCGACGCCACGAGACATGGGGGCTCGCCTTGAGTGCGATGGTGGCGAGCGTTCCCTGCGCCGTGGGCGTGCCGCCCGGCGTCCGCTGGGGAGTGGTGGTATAGGCTCGCTGTGCCGCACGCTGCACGAACGCGGTGGCGGCGATGACCGGAAGCCCCGCGAGCATGACGCCCAGCGAGCCCGGCAGCACCCAGTCGGGCAGGCCGACGACATCGGTCGCCGCCCACGCCGTCACCCCCACCAGAGCCGTGGCCGCGGCCCAGATCCCGACCGCCTTCACCGGCCGAACCCGGCCGCCGCGGAGGATCGTGGGCACCGCCGCCGTGTCGCCGCTCGCCGTGACCATGTCCAGCACCCGCAGGAGATCAATCGCCTGCTGCGGCCGCTGGGCAGGATCCTTCGCGAGACACGCCATCACGAGGTCGGCGAGCTGGGCGGGGGTGTCGGGGCGGAGCGCCCTGATGTCGCGTGGCGCTTCGGTAAGCTGCGCCGCCAGCATTCGCGCCGGCGTGCTCGCCTGGAAGGGGGGATGCCCTGCCAACAGCTCGAACGCCATCGCTCCGAAAGCGTAAATGTCGGCGCGATGGTCCGTGCCTCGGTCGCCTGCGGCCTGCTCCGGCGCCATGTACGCCGGCGTGCCGATGGATGTGCCGATCTGCGTGAGTGTGGCCTGGTTTTCGGATCCGCCGCGGGCTGCGTTGATCGCCTTGGCGATCCCGAAGTCGGTTACGGTCGCGCTGCCCGAGGAGAGTAGGACGTTGTCGGGCTTGATGTCGCGGTGGACAATGCCGTGCCCGTGCGCGTACGCCAGCGCGCGCGCCACGTCGCGGAGCACGCTGACCACCTCGGTGACCCGCAGCGGCCCCTGTTCCAGGCGGCGGCGAAGACTGTCGCCGTCGACGTACGGCATGCTGAACCAGGGGAGCCCGCCGGCGTCGCCCGCGGCCAGCACCGGGACGACGTGCGGATGCTGCAGCTGCGCTGCCAGCAGGACTTCCCGCCGGAACCGCTCGACCGAGATACCCGCCAGCAGCTCCGGCGCGAGCACCTTCACTACCACCTGTCGGTTGAGCGCGCGCTCCAGCGCCAGATACGTGCGGGACATTCCGCCCCCGCCCAGCTCCTGCTGGATGGCGTAGGTGTCCGCAAGCGCCTGCTCGAGCCGGCTGCGCAGATCCTCCATCGGATTCTCGGTCGGGGTCGCCGAAGTATGCAGGTGATGACAGGGGAAGGCCAGCAACCCACTCACCGATCTTCGGGCGCTGGACCAGAACGAAGGCGTGATGGCCGCGGGCCGCTGGTTCTCCCGACAGGAGCTGGACTGCCGCGCCCCGCGACGTACTACACCGGCGACATGCGCAGGGGACTGGTTCGGCGCGCGAGCGCGGCGTCCACTTCCACGCACCGCCGCCCGCGAACACGAAGTACAGATAGATGAAGCAGAAGAGAGTCGCGGGCATGCCGTTGTTGCTGGACGGGAACAGCGACTGCGGCTGATGAAACTGGAAGTACGCGACGGCCATCTCGCCGGCCAGCACCAACGCCACCGGACGGGTGAAGAACCCGAGCATTGATGGCTGCTCCCCCGATGACCTCCAGCACCCCGCCGATCCACATCTGCGACATCGGCAGTACCGGCGGCGCTCCGGGTGGCATCGGCGGGAAGCCGAACAGCTTCATGGTCGCCGCCGAGAAGAAGATCAGGCCGGTCACGATCCGCAGGATGCTCAGCATCCGGCTGGGCCAGCGAGACGAAGACGGTTGGAAGACCGACATGGCCGCCGTTCCGTCTACTTGGTCGCAGCCGCACGGGCGCGCTGACTCTCCTCCTGCGCCCGGAGCTCGGGGGTGAGGGCCGGTCCAAAGTCCTCTGCTTCGAACACCTGGCGGATCTCGACCTCGAAGTCCTCGTTGGTCGGATTCGGGATCCGCTTCACCCACTCGATGGCCTCCTCCTTCGACTTGACCTTGATCAACCAGAAGCCGGCGATCAGCTCCTTGGTCTCCGCGAACGGGCCATCAACCACTGTGCGCGTGTTGCCCGAGAAGCGGACCCGGGCTCCCTTGGAGCTCGGCTGCAACCCCTCCCCGGCCAGCATCGCGCCCGCCTTGATCAGCTCCTCGTTGTACTTGCCCATTGCCTCGAACACCTCGGTGGGCGGGATGACACCGGCCTCGGTGTCCTTGTTGGCCTTGATCATGATCATGAATCGCATCGGTCGTAATCCTTAAATTGAGAATGACTTGGGCCGCCGTCCGATCGGGCCCGGCAACCCCGCTATACCTCTACGTCGAGCGGGGAGGGCGGAAATCGACATCGCGGCTGGCGGTCCAAGTTGTCGAGGGGAGCGGGTACGGCGGTGATGCGGCGCACGGGGAGACGCCAAGCGTCCTCAGAGGCCCAGCTGTTTCATCAGGACGGTGTATCTGGGGTCGGATTCGAGCCGCCGCCACAGCGGCTCGACTCGGATGAAGGTCAGCCATCCGCACCGCTGCTGGCACGCGAGGTTCCAGTATTTGAAGCCCTCGTCCATCTCGCCCGCCTCGACGAGGATCAACGCCTGATAGCTCGCCGGGATGTATCGCCGCTCCGATGCCGCTCGAAGTTCGGCCAACAAGGCGAGCGCCTCGTCCCGCCGGCCGGACGCCGCGTATGTCTGTCCCAGGAACGCGACCAGGATCGGGACCCGGCCGGCCCGGGCGATGCACCCCTCGATTAGTGCCGCGGATTCGGCGTGGCGCATCTGGCTCAGATAGACCCGCGCGAGCGTCACGCAGTTGTTCACCGAGCCCGGCTCCATCTCCATGGTCGCCACCAGCTGTCGGATGGCTTCCTCGTATCGCCCGGCGTAGTAGTAGCACCGCCCCAGCTGCACGTTGAGGTACTCCGACTCCGACTCGGCTCGTAGGCCGCGGTTGATGACCCAGAGACTCTCGTCGTGTCTCCCCATCGCGGCGAGATACAGCGAATACCAGTGAAGCGTCGGCGTGTGCTGCGGGTCGAGGTTCATGGCGTAGCTGAACTCCTGATCCGCCCGCGCCCAATCCCAGTCGTAGATAAATGTGATGAGCGCCTTCCGGGCATGGGCATCCGCGAGCATCGGGTCCAGCTCCAGCGCCTTGGCGATCTCCGTCTTGGCTTTCGGCATCGCCTCCACGGCGGGCATCGCCGCGAACTCGTCGAAGCCGAGCATGGTGTACGCGTGACCCATGCCCACGTACGCCCGCGCATAGGCGGGATCCTCGGCGGCGGCTTGGCGGAAGTAGTCCAGCGCGGTGCGGTAGGTCTCGGGAGCACGCTTCCAGAGGAAATGCAAGCCGCGCAGGTAGAGAGTGTACGCCGCCAGGACTTCGGTGCCCCGCTCCACCAGCGGCGCCGGACCGAGCAACTGCGGCTTGAGCGTACCCACCAGGGTGCGGGCGATCTCGTCCTGCATGGCGAACACGTCGTCCAGGTTCCGGTCGTAGGTCTCCGACCATATGTGATACCCATCGGCCGCGTCGATGAGCTGAGCGGTGATCCGGAGGCGAGAACCGGCCTTCCGCACGCTGCCCTCGAGCAGCGTCCGCACCCGCAGCCGCTCCCCCAGAGCGCGAACGTCGTGGTCCTTTCCCTTGAGTGCGAACGAGGACGTGCGGGCCGCGACCCGAAGCCCCGGCACCTTGGCCAACGCGTTGATCAGCTCTTCGGTGATTCCGTCGCTGAGGTACTCGTTGTCCGGGTCGGCGCTCAGGTTCACGAACGGCAACACCGCGATCGACGCTTCGATCTGCGGCCGGCTCGCGCCCGCCGCCCGCGAACCCAATGGCAGCTCGGGAGCGCTTGCCGCGAGGGCCGCGGAGAAGCCGTCCGCCGTAGCGAATCGGTCGGCGGGATCCGGCGCCAGGGCTCGGGCCACGGCCGCTTCGACGTGGCGAGGAATCGTGGGGTCGAGCGTCCGGAGCAGTGGGGCGCTCTCCGAGAGCCGGCGGGTGAGAACGGCGAGCGGGGTCGGGCCCTCGAACGGCGGGCGGCCCGTCAGTGCCTCGAACAGCACGCACCCGAGGCTGTAGATGTCGGCCCGGCCATCGATCGTCGGCACCCCGCCGGACTGTTCCGGGCTCATGTACAACGGCGTGCCGATGGCGCCGCCGGTTTGGGTGAGCTGCTGCCCCGCGGCCGCCTCGAGCGCCCGTGCCACGCCGAAGTCGGCCACCACGGCGTGGCCGTCCTCGATGAGAATGTTCTCCGGCTTGATATCGCGATGGATGACGCCGTGGCGGTGGGCGTAGTCCAGAGCGTCGGCTACTTCGCGCACCAGGCGCACCGCCTCGTCGGCGGGGAGCCGCTGCACTCGGGTGAGGTAGCCACGGAGCGACTCACCCTCGACATACGGCATCACGTAGTACATCACACCACCGGATTCACCCGAGTCGTACAC
>DASSUE010000304.1:0-3290 GCA_035707305.1 Gemmatimonadales bacterium | reverse complement strand
GATCGCGTCCGCGGCTGAGTTCACGCCCACGCCGATCCAAACCCGGGACGAGCGCGCCGATCAGGTGTACGCCGTAAAAGTGGCGGTGGCGAACCCCGACGGAGCGCTTCGGATCGGGATGCCGGGCGAGCTGGTGCTCGGTGAGGGCGAGAGCGACGAATGAGCCTGACGCCCGCAGTGGAGGCGCGGGGCCTGGTTCGCCGCTTCGGCGACGACGCCGCGCTCCAGGACGTGAGCTTCGACGTCGCTCCAGGCGAGCTGTATGGCGTCATCGGTCCTGATGGATCGGGCAAGACCACGCTGTTCCGGATCCTGGTCACGCTGCTCCTCCCTGACGCGGGGAAGGCACGGGTGCTGGGCCGCGATGTGGTCAAGGATCTCTGGAATCTCAGAACCCGCATCGGCTATATGCCGGGCCGCTTCTCCCTCTATCCCGATCTCAGCGTGGCGGAGAACCTCGCGTTCTTCGCGGCGCTGTTCGATACCACGGTGGCGGCGGCCCGGGACACCATCGCGCCGATCTGGGTGCAGCTCGAGCGCTTCTCCGGCCGCCGCGCCGGCGCGCTCTCGGGCGGTATGAAGCAGAAGCTCGCCCTGTGCTGCGCCCTGGTGCACCGGCCCGAGATCCTGTTCCTGGACGAGCCGACGACGGGCGTGGACGCAGTCTCGCGCAAGGAGTTCTGGGATCTGCTCGGCCGGCTTCGCGACGACGGGCTTCCCATCGTGGTCTCGACGCCGTACATGGACGAGGCCAGTCTCTGCGACCGCGTGAGCCTAATGCAGGATGGACGTCTACTGGTCACCGACCGACCGGCCTCGATCGGCGCCGGCTATCCTCGCCCCCTCTTCGCCGTGCGGGGCCCCAATATCCTTGGCCTTCTGGGCGCGCTGCGCGATTTCCCGCACGCGGCGGCAGTGTGGCCGTTCGGCGAAACGCTCCATTACACCGACGCGCGAGCCGGCGTGGCTCCGGACCTGGTCGCCCGGGAGCTCGCCGCACACGTCGCGGCCCAAGGGCTGTCCGGCGTTTCCATCGCCGCCATCCCCGCCAGCATCGAAGACGCGTTCATGTGGTACATGGCGCAGGGGCAGGCCGCATGACCGACTACGCGATCGAGGCCAAGGCGCTGACGCGCCGGTTCGGCAGCTTCACGGCGGTGGACGCAATCACGTTCCACGTGGAGCCGGGGGAAGTCTTCGGCTTCCTCGGCGCGAACGGCGCGGGCAAGACCACCGCCATGCGCATGCTCATCGGATTGCTGCAGCCCTCGTCGGGTTCCGCCACGGTGGCGGGGTACGACATCCGTACCCACGCCGAGCAGGTGCGCCGGCGGATCGGCTACATGAGCCAGAAGTTCTCGCTGTACGAGGATCTCACGGTACAGGAGAACATCACGCTGTACGGCGGGATCTACGGCGTGAGCGACCGGGACATCGCGACCCGGACCGGCGACATCCTCACCCGGATCGGGCTGGAGCACGCCGGCAAGGAGCTGGTGCGCGAGATCCCGCTCGGGTGGAAGCAGCAGCTCGCTTTCTGCGTGGCGCTGCTGCATCGGCCCGCGGTGGTGTTCCTCGACGAACCCACCGGCGGGGTCGATCCGATCACCCGGCGCCGGTTCTGGGAGCTGATATACGAGACCGGCGCCGAGGGCACCAGCGTGCTGGTTACCACGCACTACCTGGACGAGGCGGAGTACTGCCGCCGGATCTCCATCATGGTGAACGGCGCGATCGCGGCGATGGGCACACCGGGCGAGGTGCGCGCAGCGGTGGGGGCCGCCACGCTGGACGAGGTCTTCCTCAAGCTCACCCGCCCGGGGGGCGGAGCCGCCGCATGAGAGCATTCCTGGGCTTCGTGCGCAAGGAGACGCTCCATCTCCTCCGGGACCGGCAGACGCTCGCGATCCTGATCCTGTTCCCGGTGGTCCAGGTGCTGATCTTCGGGTTCGCCGTGCGGACGGATGTGCGCGACATCGCCATCGCGATCGTGGATCCCACGCCCGACGTCGCCACGATCGAGCTGCGCGAGCGTATCTCGGCGTCCGACCGATTCCACATCGCATCGGTGGCCACCACCAGCCGTGACCTGGACCTGCAGTTCCGGCGGGGCGTGATCCGACAGGCGCTCGTGCTGCCCCCCGACGTCGACCGCCGCATCGGCCGCGGCGATTCCCTCCCGGTCCAGCTGCTGACGGACGGCAGCGACCCGAATACCGGCGGCATCATGATGGGATACGCGACCGCCATCGTGCAGCGGTGGTACCAGGACGCCGGGTCGGGAACCGGCGGGCTCCGGATCGACGCGGCCACCCGCATGCGCTACAACCCGACGTTGGAGAGCGCGCACCTCTTCGTGCCCGGCCTCGTCGCCTTCGTGCTCACCATCGTCTCGGCGCTGATGACCGCCATCTCGATTTCCCGGGAGAAGGAGACCGGCACCATGGAGATGCTCCTGGTGTCGCCCATCCGGCCGAAGGCGATCGTGGCGGGCAAGGTCATGCCGTACATCGTGCTCGGTTTTGTGAGCGTCCTGCTGGTGCTGGTCGCGGCGCGCACCGTGTTCGGAGTCCCCCTCCGGGGCAGCCTGACGCTGCTCCTGGTTGAGAGCGGGCTCTACATCGTCACCGCGCTCGCGCTCGGCATCGTGATTTCGACCAAGGCTCCGAACCAGCGGACCGCGATGATTGCGGCGCTGGCCGGGCTCATGATGCCGACGCTGCTCCTGTCGGGGTTCATCTTTCCGCTGGATTCCCTGCCCTGGCCGCTCCAGTGGCTGTCGAACCTGGTGCCCGCGAAATGGTTCCTCACCATCGTCCGGGGCATCATGATCAAGGGCGCCGGCCTCGCGACGCTGTGGCAGGAAACACTCATCCTGATCGGAATGACGCTGTTCCTCCTCGTGCAGGGATCGCGGCGGCTCGCGATCCGGTTGGGCTGACCATGCGCACCGTCTTCTTCCTGGTGCGGAAGGAGTTTCTCCAGATCTTCCGCGACCATACGACGGTGTTTCAGATCTTTATGATCCCGGTGATCCAGCTGCTCGTGCTGGCGAACGCCGCCACGTTCGACGTGAAGCAGGTCCGAATGCTGGTGGTGGACGAG
This sequence comes from Gemmatimonadales bacterium, assembly GCA_035707305.1. Taxonomy (GTDB): domain Bacteria; phylum Gemmatimonadota; class Gemmatimonadetes; order Gemmatimonadales; family GWC2-71-9; genus DASQPE01. Next base: position 185 of record DASSUE010000304.1, on the reverse strand, counting down.
GATCACACCACGGTCTCCGCCGGCCTGGTGGAGCGGTTGGAGGGGGGCCGGCAGTTCCGGGTGGTGCGGTACGAGTCGAGCGATGCGAGTGCGGAATATGCCCTTCTCGATCGCGAGGTCACGGCCGTGCTGCACGTGCCGCGCCGCTTCGAGGAGAATCTGGTCCGCCAGGGCCATGCGCAGGT
>DASSUE010000303.1:0-9451 GCA_035707305.1 Gemmatimonadales bacterium | reverse complement strand
CGATGCCAGGAGCGAACACCGGAAGATCGAGCTCGCGCGCAATGCGGGTCGGGACGACGTCGTCGAGGTCCCACGGCGGATACTTCCCGCCCCAGGCGTTGTAGCCCCAGTCGACGATCGCCTGCTCGTGGGTGCTGCCGCGCACCCGGTCGATGAAGATCGGGCCATGGTCGCGACACCAGGCATCGTTCGTGGGGTGATGATGGAAGAACACGTTGCCGGTCGCCACGCCGGCATCGGCCAGGAAGCGTCGGACGTCGTGCTCCATCGCGGGGCCGGCCACGTTGATATGCACCTCCTCGGCCTCGGCGAGCTCTCCCACCATGCGCGCGAAGATGCCGGGCACCGGACCGAACTTGCCGGGCCACGACTCTTCTTTGTGCGGCCAGCTCAGCCACGTGCCCCGGTGCGGCTCCCACTCCGCGGGCATTCGGTAGCCGAGGTCCGCGGGCGTGCGGCTCATGCAGGGGAGGGGACCGGCGGTGGGGTCAGTCGAGGTAGCGCCGGGTGATGTCGCCGTAGGCGTCGATCCGCCGATCGCGCAGGAACGGCCAGTGCGTTCGGCTCTGGTCCAGCTGGGTCAGATCCACGGCTGCCGTGAGCACCTCTTCGTCCCGGCCTCCGCGCACCAGAACTCGGCCGCCGGGATCGCTGACGAAGCTTCCGCCCCAGAATTCCAGGCCGGCGCCGGGATCACCCTCGTGGCCCACCCGATTGACGGCGCAGACATAGACGCCGTTGGCGATGGCGTGGCTCCGCTGGATGGTCTCCCAAGCCGCCTGCTGCTGCTCGCCGTGCTCCGCGCGTTCGGAGGGATGCCAGCCGATCGCTGTTGGGTAGAACAGGATATCAGCGCCGGCGAGTGCGGTGAGCCGAGCCGCCTCGGGATACCATTGATCCCAGCAGACCAGCACGCCGATTCGTCCGTGCCTGGTGTCCCAGCTCCGGAACCCCAGATCGCCCGGGGTGAAGTAGAACTTCTCGTAGTAGTTCGGGTCGTCCGGAATGTGCATCTTCCGGTATTTGCCGACGTAGCGGCCGTCGGCGTCGATGATGGCCGCCGTGTTGTGATAGAGCCCTTCGGCCCGCTTTTCGAACAGCGAGGCAACCACGACCACATCGTGCTCTTTCGCGACGCCGCTGAGACGCTCGGTGGTCGGACCAGGGACGGGCTCCGCCAGCCGGAAGTAGGCATGATCCTCGGTCTGACAGAAATACCGGCTTCTGAAAAGTTCCTGCAGGCAGACGATCTGCGCGCCCCGGCGACCGGCTTCTCGAATGCCGGCGATCGCCTTGTCGAGGTTCGCATCGAGATCGTCGGCGCAACGCATCTGCACCAATCCGAGCGTCAGCATGCGGCGTGTATCCATGCCGGGGAAAATAGACGCGCGGGCCGCTGGATGGGACAGCGGAGACAGGTCAGCGATCACGTCCCGCCCGGAAGTGGGATCACCGTTGGCAGCGCCCGCCACACGCCATTGTTAGGCCCAGACACCGTAGGTCGGCTTCTCAACGGAGGAATCGGTCATGCGACGTGGCAGGCTTCGGCTAGCTGGGGCGGCACTCGGTGCGGTGGCGTTGCTTGCTGGGTGCGGCGACGCCGCGCGCGACGACGCGACCGCCAACCCCGACTCGACCCCGACGCCCCAGGTCGGCCCGGCCGGCGGATCGGCGGCGGGCGCGGATTCTGTGGCGCGGCCTGACTCCGTGCCACAGATCGCGACCCGCACGGACACCAGCGCTGCAACACCCGCTGCAACACCCGCTGCAACACCCAAGGTAGACACGCAACCCTCTCGCACGCCCCAAACTCCGGCCCGTTCACGCGCGACCTCGGACACGGCCTCGACCGCCGGTGGGGGGCCGGCCGCCCCGAAGCCACCGACGCCAGCCGCGACTCCCGCCAAGGACACCGGGACTGGGACCACCGCGCCCACCGGCGCGGGTAGGGAGGCCGGAGCCACGGGCAAGGTCACGCAGGTGGAATACACCGGATGGAAGCAATACGAGGTCAACTGTGCCCGCTGCCACGGGGAATACGGCCTCGGCTCGACCATCGCGCCGTCGCTCTATCACAGTTTCAAGACGGGCGCCGTGGATAGCGCCGAGTACCAAAAGGTGGTGCACGGCAGCCGTACACCGAAGGGGATGCCGAACTGGACCGGTATGCTGTCCGAGGAGTACCTGCACGCCATCTACAAGTACCTGGCCGGGCGCGGAGCGGGACGAATTCCTGCTGGGAGGCCCACGCCCGAGGGTTGACCCCGCAGCTATGAGAGCGGCGCGAGCCTGACGCGCGCCGATCCCAAGGCGAGCGGCCACCGCAACGTGACCGACTCGCCCTGAAGCGTGCGGTCGAGCCCTCGCTCGGATTTCGCGACGGTTTCTATGGGGAAGGTCCACCGCTCGGGCTCGGGGTCGCCGGCGATCGCGAGCGGTCGGAACAAGGACAGCTCGGTCGCGAACACATCCGGCCCATTGTCTGAGCCGGTCTCCCAGCGATACGCGACGCTGACGTCTCCCTCGCGGCTGAACGTCAACGTCTTGGTCAGCGACGGGGCGCCGTCCAGCGGCAACGAGCAACGGACCTCCACTGCTGCGCCTACCCGCTCGACCGCGCACGATCCCGCCACCCGAGCCCAGGAGCGGATCGGTTGAAAGTCGCCCCTCGCGTAGGCCTCGAGCGACCCGCCGCCGGCCAGTACGCGGTCCACGAACAGGGCGCGATCCTCGTGATCGACCGGGGGGCGTTCCTCGAGGCGGAGGCCCTCTTCGATGTCGTGGATGCTCGCCGCACCGTCGCCTCCGGCGGTCGCCTCGTGCCGCTCGACGGCGATGACGTGGTACGCCTCCAACCGCCGCGTGAGCGCGGCGGCGTAGTTGATACCGGTGCCGAAGATGGTGTATTCCTCGACAGTGCCGCCGCGCCTCGGGCTTACGATGGCCGAGAACCGGTCGGAATGAATCCAGATCTCCGCGTGGCCATCGCCGTCGACATCGGCCACCTGCCAGGCCAGCGGTTCACCGTGACGCAGCCGCGCCTCCGCCTCGGCGAGGTTGCGCCAGACGGCTTCGCGAAGGTGCGGCAGATACAGACCTCCAAACACCCCGTGCCAGTAGGCGTCATTGCACTGCGCTCGCCCAATGGCCCGGCGGGCGTCGGGAGGATCGCCGGCCCGGCGGCACAGGGCCGAGAGGGCCAGCATCTTCTTATGCATCCGGTTGGATTCGGTGTACTTGACGAGAAAGTGGCGCCAGTGGGCCCCCCGCACCAACGCGCCGTCCGGTCCGGCAATCCGGTGTTCGCCCAGCTCCCGCTCCAACCGGGCCAGCCTGAGCGCGGCATCGGGGGGGAGCGACCACGCTTCCATTTCCCGGTACGAGGCTGTCGGCAGGTACGCCAGGCCCGCACTCGGCACCTCGCGCAGCGCTTCGGCGAAGGTGCTGAGCCGCACTTCGCCCCGTTCGACCAAAGCGCGGATCGCCCCGGTGAACTGATCCAGCCAGCCCCGCTCGTAGACCCATTCCTTCGTGCCTGGCCAGCCGCCGAACTTTTCGCCGTCGTCGGCCAGCACGGCGAGCCGGTGGCCCCGCTGCCGGAGCTCAAGCAGATATCCCGCGGTTTCCTCCGGCGGCCGAAACGGGATCAGGTAGCGCAGCCGCTCGTCGATCGGAAACAGCGCCACCCGCTTGCCGCCCGCGTCGGTCCAGTAGGGGGCATGCAGCTGTTCACTGGTGAAACCGGTGACAAGGAAGTGTCGGTCGTCGACCAGCACGAACTGCACACCGGCGTCCGCGAGATCAGCGGCCAGCTCCGGCTCCCAGACGCGCTCGGTGAGCCACAACCCGTTGGCTTCCACGCCGAGTCTGCGCCAGAGGGCGTCGCGGAGCCACGCGATCTGTTCCACCCGATCCTCGCGGGGCAACGACGCGAGCACCGGTTCGTAGAATCCCGCCAGCAGGAGCTCGACCCGACCCTCGCTCGCCAGTCGTCCGAGCTGGTCGAGATACGCCGGCGCGTGACGGTCGAGCCACTCCAGCAGCGGCCCCGACAGATGCAACACGGCCGGCAGCAGACCGCCACGCTCGAGATGGTCGAGCAGGGGCTGATACACGTCGTCGAGATGCTGCTGGAAGACGTAATCGAAGTTGCCGACCGGCTGATGCAGGTGCAGGCCGAAGATGAAACGAATGGGCTCCATCAATCAGCCGATCGCGATCGACCGCGAGCCGCTGAGCGCCGCCGAGATCGCCGGCAGAACATCGGGGAATACCTGGTCGCGGCGGTCCAGCTCTGCCGAGCGTTGCTGCCCTTCCTCGAGCGACACCCCATCAGCGGAGGCCAGCGCCGCCACCAGACGCTCCGCGTCCTCGCAGTGGCCCACGAAGCGGCGGACGGCGTAGTCAGCGACGTGGCCGGTGGAGATGATGAATTGCCAGTCCGAGGCTTGAGCCAACAGGAGCTGCCGGGCGGCCGCGGCGAGCACCGGCCGTTTGGTGGGATCGCCGAGGGCCTCGGGCGCGGTATCCCAGAAGCGCGCTTCCAGCGGCCACAGGCGCTCCCAGGTCCATGCGACCAAGTCGCTGAGCCACATGGTATAGTCGCCGTTCGCGCCCCATGTACCTGTGGGCAATCGAATGGCGGCGCGGGCCGGATACTCTTTCAGGTGACGGGAGCCGGTGATCGGCCGGACGCCGGTCACGCCGGCGAGCTCGCGGTACACCGCGCCGAGAAAATCTGGACCCTCGAACCACCAGTGGCCGAACAGCTCGGTGTCGAACGGAGCCACGATCACGCCGCTGGGGCCCGGTGAGCGCGCGGCGGCGATGCGGCCCAGTAACTCCTGGAAGTGGTGCGCGTGGCTTGCGACTGCCTGGAGGGCGAGCGCGGGGTGGTACGGGTCCTTGCCGCCGAGGTCCACGTGGCCGCCGGTCACCCGCCACAGCTTGAGGCCGCCGGGCCAGCGGATCTTGTGGAACTCTAGATACCGCCCCTCACCCGGATACCCCTCCTGCCGGCTCCACACCTGCATTGACGCACGTGGGTCGCGCACGTAGGCCGCCACGGCCTCGGTGCCCCGGGTGGGCGAGACGCGATACGCGTGATACGGCGAGCGAAGCGATCGCTCACCTTCGCTGAGCCGCTCGTAAGACTCCCGCGGTCCCGTGATCGGATCGCCGTAGACGCCGAGCGGCCGTCCCGCCGCCGCGAGGTGGGCGTCCACGAAAAAATAGCGGAATCCAGCATCCACGAGATGCTCTTCGATGCCGCGGCGGATGCCGCCGTGCGGGGCGGACGGCCAGGGATGCCAGGGGCCGCGCGGACGATACGCGCACTCCGGCAGCCAGCAGCCCTGCGGGGCGCGGCCGAACAGCCGCCGGTGCTCAGCGACGCCGAGGGCGAGTTGGAGCCGGATGCTTTCGTCGCGCGCCAGCAGGGGGAGAAATCCATGAGTGGCGGCAGACCCGACGATCTCGAGGCGCCCCGCCGATTCGAGCTCGCGGTACGCCTGCACCAGGTTGCCGCCGACGCTCCGGAACAGATTCCGGAACCGGGTGAACCGCTCGCGCCAATAGCTCACGAGCGGCACGAGATGGGCGTCGCCGGTGGCGGGCAGCTCGACGTCCGCCTGGTCGCAGGCCTCCAGCCGCTGGGTGAGAAAGGCCTCCAGCTCCGCCGCGAACAGCGGATTCGCGAGCTGGTTGGCGAGCACCGGCGTGAACCCGATCGTGACTGGAGCCGGCACGCCGTCGGCCTCGAGCCCGCGGAGGATCTCGAGCAGCGGCAGGTAGGTGTCGATGGCTGCTTCGCTGATCCAGTCGCTGCCATGCGGCCACCGCCCGTGGTTGAGCACGTATGGCAGGTGGCTGTGCAGCATGAGGACGAAGTCCATGCAGGATCAGCCGCGGGGCACGGTGGCGACGACCCGGCGATAGACCTCCTGATACGCGGCGACCGACCGCTCCCAGCTGAAGTCGCACGCCATCGCGTCCCGCATCATGAAGGTCCACTCACGCGGTCGGAGAAACTGTCCCAGCGCGCGAAAGGCGGCTCGCTCGAACGTCTGTGCGTCATACGCGTCGAACAGGAATCCGGTCACCCCGTCCTCGATGGTGTCGGCCAGCCCGCCGACCCGCCGGGCGATCGGCAGCGAGCCGTAGCGCTGGGCGCGCATCTGGGTGAGACCGCAGGGCTCGTAGAGCGATGGCATCAGAAACATGTCAGTGCCCGCCATGAGCCGGTGCTCGAGCTTGTCCGTAAAATCCAGTTGCACGCCGATGCGGTCCGGCGCGGCCTGCGCCAGTTCCACCAAGGCCTGCTCGTAGCGCCGCTCGCCGCTGCCGAGGAACACGAACTGGGCGTCGGTCCCGAGCAGCCTCCAGCTGCCCAGGATAAGGTCGAGTCCCTTCTGCGTGACCAGCCGTCCCGTCATCCCGATCAGCGGTGTCTTTTTTCGTTGGGGCAGGCCGTACGAGCGCTGCAGCGCGGCCTTGCAACGTTGCTTGCCCTCGAGATCGTCGGGACTGTAGCGGGCCGTGATCTGCCGGTCCTGGGAGGGGTCCCACACCCGCTGGTCGATCCCATTCAGGATGCCGACCAGGCGGTCTCCGAGCTCGATGAACGTGTGATGCAGGCCGAACCCGCCGCCCGGGGTGCGCAACTCTGCGGCCTGGGTGGGGCTAACCGTCACCGCGTAGTCGGCAAACGCCAACCCGCCCTTGAGGAAGTTGACTTTGCCGTACCATTCGAGCTGACGCCAGTTGTAGAGCTCAATCGGGAGACCCAGCTCGAACATCGCCTCGGGTCCGAAATGTCCCTGGTACCCCGGATTGTGGATCGACACCACGGCATGCGCGCCTTCGACCCACGGCTCGGCGTGGAGCACGGTGCGGAGGTAAGCCGGAGCCAGCGCCGTGTGCCAGTCGTGTGCGTGCAGGATCACCGGCCCCTGCGTCACCTGGGGGAGCGCGAGGCAAGCGGCCAGCGCGAAGAACGCGAACCGGCGTGCGTTGTCGGGATAATCGGCGCCGTTCTCCCCGTAGATGCCCGCGCGGTTGAAGTAATCCAGGTGCTCGATGAAATAGATCGGCGGCCCCTTGGTCCGGCCGGCCACCCGGAACAGCCGCGCCTCTTCGGTGACCCGCCCGAGCGGTACGCGGAACGGATGCCCCACGGGCTGAAGATCGGGGGCCTCGTCCCGCACCGTGCGGTACAACGGCAGCAGCACGGCGGTCTGCTGTCCGGCGGCTTGCTGAAAGCTCGCCAGCCCCGCGACCGCCTCGGCGAGTCCGCCGCTGCGGGCGAAGGGAAAGTATTCGGCCGTGAGATGGACGATCGTGACTGGCTCGCCCCACGGGTTCACCAGTGGCGGAAGAGCGGGCGCGTCGGCGCGGGCCACGTCGGTCGCGGGCTCAGGCCGTGGGCGGGTCGTCGGCGAGCGCGTCACCACGGATGGCGGGTGTGTAGTACTCCTGGACATAATCCTGCATCATCCGGCGGGCGCTGAAGCGCGACCCCGCGAGTCGAATCGCGTGGCGCATCTTTTCCACCCAGCCCATGGGGACCCCGTGCGAGTCCCGAGTGTAATAGAGGGGAACCACCTGCTCCTCGAGCAGGCGGTAGAATTGGTCGGCGTCGTGCTCGTCGGCATCGGCGTGCTCCGGCGCGGCAGGGATCGCCCAGCCTCCGAGGCCATCGTAGCCTTCCTTCCACCAGCCGTCCAGCGTGCCGAGCTGCGGCACGCCGTTGAGCGCGGCCTTCATGCCGCTCGTGCCCGAGGCCTCGAGCGGCACGCGGGGGAGGTTGAGCCACACGTCGGTGCCCTGCACCAGCAGGTGCGCCAGGTGCATGTCGTAGTCTTCCAGAAACGCCACGCGGCCCTCGAACGCGGGGTCGCGGGTGAACTGGTAGACACTCTGCAACACTTCCTTTCCCGGGTTGTCCGCCGGATGCGCCTTGCCCGCGAACACGATCTGCACCGGACGCCGCGCGCTGGTGAGCAGACCGCGGAGCCGATCGAGATCGCGGAAGACGAGGTTGGCGCGCTTGTAGGTCGCGAATCGCCGTGCGAAACCGATGGTGAGCACCGCGGGGTCGAGCAGGGTGCCGCCGCCGACTACTTGTGCTGCTTCCCGGTGTTGCCCGGCGAACCGGTGGCGGGCATCCTCGCGCACGTGGTCGAGTAGCACTTCCTTGAGTCGCAGGTGCGTATCCCACAGCCGGCGCCGATCGACCCGCAGCACCTGGTCCCAGAGCTCCGGATCGTCCTTGCGCTCGAGCCAATCGCTGCCCAGATGGTCGTTCAACAGACTGATCACCGAACTGGCCATCCAGGTTCGCAGGTGCACGCCGTTGGTGACGTGCCCGATCGGTACGGCTTCCCATGGTCGGCTGGGCCAGAGCTCGCGCCAGATGTGTCGCGACACCTGGCCGTGCTGGCGGGAGACCCCATTCACTCGCGCTGAGCAGCGGACGGCCGTGACCGTCATGTGGAACTGATCCGGCATGCTGGGGTGGCGTCCGAGTACGAAAAACCTGTCGCGCTCGATGCCCAGGGCGTCCCACACCGGCCCGGTGCACTCCTCCAGGAGACTCGCGGGAAACGCGTCATGCCCCGCCGGCACCGGCGTGTGGGTGGTGAAGACGCTGGTGGCGCGGACCTGCTTCAGCGCGTCCGCGAACGGTGCGCCGCCGCTCACCAGCTCGCGGAGCCGCTCCACCATCATGAACGCGGCATGACCTTCGTTGGCGTGCCACACCGACGGCGAGATCCCCATCGCGCGGAGCACGCGCACACCTCCGACCCCGAGGATCCACTCCTGGCGGAGCCTGAGCTCGGGACCGCCGGCGTACAGCTTGTTCATCAGGCCGCGGTCCTCGGGGTGATTGGCCTCAAGGTTGGTGTCGAGCAGGTAAATGGGCACCCGTCCTACCCGGATGCGCCACGCGCGTACCTGCACCGGTCGTCCCGCCGTCTCGACGACCGCGACGAACGGCTCCCGGTTGCGTCCCTGCACCGGCTCGAGCGGGGTGCGGGTGATATCGTATTCCTCGTCGCTGTCTTGCTGCCACCCGTCCAGCCGGAGCCGCTGGTCGAAGTAGCCCTTGATGTAGAACAGGCCGACCCCGACCAGCGGGACGCCGAGGTCGGAGGCCGCCTTGCAGTGATCGCCGGCCAGCACGCCGAGGCCTCCCGAGTAGATCGGGACCGACGCGTGCAGGCCGAACTCGGCGCAGAAGTACGCCACCGGCCGGCCGTCCAGGTCGGGGTACTGGCGGCGGAACCAGGTGTCCTTCGTGGTGAGGTCGTGCTGCATGCGCAGCATGACCTCGTCGTAGCGGCGGAGGAAGTCGCTGTCGCTCGCCGAGGCCGCGACGCTGGCCGGATCCACCTGGCACAGGAAATCGAGCGGGTTGTGCCGCACCCGATGCCAGAGCAGGCGGTCCATG
>DASSUE010000302.1:0-5619 GCA_035707305.1 Gemmatimonadales bacterium | reverse complement strand
GGACCTCGAGATCATCACGGGGCAGGGAAGCATGCACGGCGCCAACACGATGGCGTTCAGTGACGTGGACGACGACGGCGATCTGGATCTGATATGGGGTGATTTCTTCGAAGGCGGCCTCCTTCTCTTTCAGAACGACGGCACCTGCGCGGAGCCGCGGCTTCGGCGCGACCCGGTGCGCTTCCCGGTCGGCGATCCACTGATCACCAGCGGCTACAACGCGCCGGCCTTCGGTGATCTCAGCGGTGACGGCCGTCGCGACCTGGTCGTGGGTGTGTTGGGCGGAAGCTACGATCCCAATCGGAGCACGATACTCAATCTCTGGTACTACACTCGTGAGCCTGGCGGGGGCTGGCGCCGCCGGACCGGCGAACTGCTGCCGCAGATCGATGTGGGCAGCGAAAGTTCGCCGGCGCTCGCCGATCTCGACGGCGACGGCGACTTGGACCTGCTCCTCGGCAACAAGATCCAGCCTGGGGAACGAGGCACCGGGCGGCTGTATTGGTACGAGAACACCGGCACCCGCACCGCGCCGGCGCTGAGGTTGCGGCGATGGTTGCCGCTCACCGGCCAATATCATTACGCGCCGGCAGCTGGCGATCTCGATGGTGATGGCCGAACCGACCTGGTGGTGGGATCGTTCGGGTCCAAGCTGGCCCTGTGGCGCAACACCGGCGGGGCCTCCCTCGTCCTGGCCGACTCCGCCTTGGCGACCATCACGCGGGGGAGCCATACGACCCCGGCACTGGGTGATTTGGACGGAGACGGTGACCTCGATCTCCTGGTGGGCCGTTCCTCCGGCTACCTCACTTATTTCCGCAACGACGGCAGTCGCACGGCGCCCAGGTTGTCGCTGATCGACGACGAGTGGGAAGGGCTTCGTCCCGGGCGCCGCAGCGCCCCTCACCTGTACGATCTCGACCGGGACGGCGATCTGGATCTGCTCGTGGGCACCGACGACAAGGGCGTGCTGCTCTATCGGAACCAGGGGGGCCGCGCCGCGCCGCGTTTCCTGCCCGATTCCTCCTTTCGGCTCGACGTCCCACCCATCAGCGCGCCGACCGCCGGAGACCTCGATGGCGACGGCCAACCTGAACTGGTAGTAGGCAACGCCGGCGGCGGAGTCCTGTACTTCAAGCCATCGGTCCCAGGAGCTCGGTAGAGCCCCGACCGCTCGAACCCACCCCCGTTGGCCGAAAGTGTGTTAGGATAAAGGAGTAGGTCGGGGGCGCTCCCGGCCGCAAGTCTCTGTTCGGCAACGGATTATGGCTCATCGGTTCCGGGCAGCTTCTGCGATTGCCGCGCTCGGCTGCGCCGCGGGCGATCTGGTCCTGCCCGATACCCGGGCGCCGGCCGCGCTGGCCATCGAGAGCGGCGACGACCAGAGCGGAACGGCCGGAACCGCTCTTCCCGAGCCGCTGGTCGTGCGGGTCACTGATGCCGCCCAACGGTCGGTTGAAGGTGCCACGGTCGAGTTCTCCCCCACCGGCGACGCGGCCATCGTCCCCGCATCTGCCGTGACCGGTGCGGACGGGCGGGCCAGAGCGCCAGCTGGACGCTCGGCGGCGATCCGGGCACCCAGACCGCCACCGCCCGGGTGCTGGACGACGGAGTCGCGGTCGGTCTCAGCGTAACCTTCACGGCGACTGCGCAGCCAGGCGTTCAACGCCGGCTCACTGAAACCCGCATAGGCACCGATCCCGATCCATCCGATGAGGGTGAGGCCGTCACGATCTTCGTGAGGGTTCGCGCCTCCTCCGGCGGAGACCGACCCCGCGGCTCGGTGGTGCTCTACGATCGGAGCTCCAGCTGCGGCGACGGTGCGCTCCTGGGGCAGATCGAGCTGGACGACGACGGCGAGGGATCGCTCACGACCAGGAACCTCGCCGTCGGGTTCCACACGATCCGCGGCTGCTATAGCGGGTCGGCGAGCTTCGCGCCCAGCGACGACATCGCGAACCAAACTGTGCGGGAGGACTGACCGCACCTGCCCGCGACCTGCATTGATCCGCGCAGGTCGCCACCCATCGCAACATCCGCTCGGCCGTGCGCCGCCGCGTCCAACCCTCTCGATCCAGCCCATCTGCTTTTCCCGCAGCGCCTTGCGCGGGGTGAGCGCTCCCGCCTCATGGCGCCCCCTGGCCGCGCGGCCACTGGGCACATGCGTTGCAGCTAGGGGGCGCGTCCATCCTGTTCACCATCATCGAGAACAAACCCATGGCGTTTCTCAAAGGTCTCCGCCGAGATGAGCCGGTCACCGCTGTTGCCGCCCCGCACGGAAACGGGAGGAACACTCCCGGCTCCCGCGAAGCCGCCGCACTCGAAGCGCTGATCGCCCGTGCCGACAAGGCGGCCGAACAGCTCCGGTCGCTCGACTCGCTCGCGGAGAAGGCTGCATCGATCGGCGAACTCCACGAGCGCTTCGCGGCGGTGCACCAGCAGCTGGCAGCGGTGGAGGCGCTGGCGCAGCGCTTCGGCGCCGTGGAAGCGCAGCTGGAGCGAGTGTCGCAGCGGGCCGATGACCTGGGACGGTTGGAACAGCGCCTGGGTGAGCTGGGTGGAAAGCTGGACGCGGCGCTGGAGCTCCGCGCCCTGCTCGACCGGGTCGACCCGGAAACGCTCCGCGGACAGCTGGCGGAGCTGGCTGAGAACGTCGGCCGGATGCGGGGACAGGCGGATGACGCGCTGAGCGCGCACCGGCACGCGACCGGCCGGCTGGAGAACTTCGCGGAAGATCACCTGGCCGCGACCAACAGGCTGGAAGAGGTGGCCCGCCGCACCGAGGCCGTGGAGCGCTCGATCGAGCCGCTCACCCAAGCCATCGATGCGATTCCGAACGTCCAGCATCAGCTTGCGGTGCTCAAGGCGCTGGCTGACCAGGTCACGCAAAAGAGTGCCGCCCTGGAGCAGCAGCGCGAGGCGGTGGACCGTGCAGCCACCCAGATCTCGCAGCTCACCCGGCTCGACCGCGAGCTCGACGCCTGGGTCCGGCGGCAGGAGGAGCAGATCCGCCGCTTCGGCGCCATCGAGGCCAAACTGGCCGAGATCCACGCGACCCATGCGAAGATCGCCGCCCGTCACGAGGAGCTGGCCGGCACCCAGCAGCACATCGACGAGGGTCACCGCTCCGCCCGCCAGGCGCTCACCGATTTGCGGGAGCAGATGCGGAAGAGCAGCGAGGGATTCGAGCTGGAGCACCGCGGGCTGCACGCCGTCAGCGAGCGCGTGGCCGATCTGCGCGCAGCAGTCAAGGAATGCGAGGCCCGGTTCGGGGTGCTCGACGCCGCGAGCCAGGGCGCGACTGCGGTACAGGCGCAGACGCAGGCGCTGAGCGAGCAGGCCGCCGGCATCAACCAGGATGTGATCCGCCTGCACGACGAGTTGCGCCGGGTCGGATCCATGCGGCTCGAAGCCGAACGCCTGGTCGGCATCGCGAACGAGACCGCACAGCGGATGCAGCGCATCGACGAGCTCACGCCCCGACTCGACGCGGTGGTGCAGCAGCTCAGCGGGCTTCAGGGCACCAACGAGATGATGGCCGATGGGCTGGAGCAGATGAGACTGGCCTACGAAGAGATGTCGCGGCTTCGTGAAACGCACGCCGAGACCCAGGCGTGGCTCACCAACGCCGACACCTGGACCAAGAAGGTACAGGCGCAGGTGAACGATCTCGGGTCGATGGAGCCGGCCGTTGAGCGGATCCGCAGTGAGGTCGAGCAGGTCAAGGCCGCGACGGAGGAGATCGACGCTCGCCGGACCATGGTCGAGGAGGTGCAGCGGCGCCTTGGCGAGCTGGGGAGCGCGAGTGCCGAGCTCAAGGAGCGGGTCGAGGGTCTCCGGCACCGGATGGACGGCGCGGAAACCCGGTTCGTGCAGCTCGGCAAGCAGGCCGACGAGGCGCAGCGGGTCGCCGACGTGATCGGGACCGTGGCCACCTCGGTCCAGCAGGCGGAGCAGCGCATCGGCGGGGTGGACTACAGTGTTCGGGCTCTGGAGGCACGGAGTCAGCAGCTGGAGGAGCTGGAAGAGCGGATTCGCATCCTGGGCGTCGAGATCGAGCAGCGTCAGGGCGCACTCGACAAGGCGACCGAGCACCTCGCGAAGGCATCCGCCCTCCGGCAGGAGGCAGCCGATGCGGCCGAGCGCCTGCAGCAGGTCGCCGGGACCATCGGCACTCAGCTGGGCGAGGCCGAGGACCGCTCCGGCATGCTGGTGGATCTGGCCGCGAACCTCGAGGGCCGCTCGACCGCGCTCAAGGCGGTGGACAAGCAACTCGCCCGGTTCGAGGGCCTCCTCGCCAAATGGGATTCGGCCCAGAGCGAAGCCGCCCGCGCGCTGGAGCAGACGCTGGCACGGCAGGGCGCTGTGGATGCCCTCGAGCAACAGGTGAAGCACGTGTTCGGGCTGGCGGAGCGCGCTGTGGAGGATGTTCAGTCCATCTCCGGTGCCCGCCACGACATCGACGAGACCCGGGCGTTGCTGGACGCCACCCAGGCGCAGTTCAAGGCCACCGAGGAGACCCTCAAGGGCTTCGACTCCCGCCAGCGCCAGCTGGAGCGGGCCGAACAGCGTCTGGCGCGGGCCGAGGCACTCGCCATCGACGTCCGCTCCACGGTGGAGTCACTGCAGGCGCAGCGGACCCTGGTGGATCATGTGATCGAGCGGGCCGGGGCGCTCTCGTTCCAGATCAAGCAGGCCGAGGCCCTGGTCGAGACCCTCAAGCGCGAGCGGACGCTGGCCTGCGAGCTGAAGGCGGCGGTGGGGGCGGTGAGGGAAGAGGACGAACCGGAGTGATAGTCGGAGTACCAACGAGGAGTACGAGTACGAAAGGCGAGCGGGGCTCCGATCACCGGGGCCCCGTTTCCTTGTACTCGGTACCGTACCCGTACTCGTTACTAGTGGTACTGGTCACTCGGCGTCCACAAATCCGCTCCCCTCGGCTCGGCCCCGGTCGAACAGCCGTCGGGAGACCAGACGGGATAGTCCAGCCTCACATCGGGATTCTCGAACGCATAGACATCGTACGGCGGCCTCCCGTCGACCGGGTAGGCGCGGAGACGCCGGTGGCCTGGCGCGTCCATCATCACCTGTTCCGACGGCGAGAAGGAGAGATGACCGCCCGCCTCGTGAATGGGCAAGTCGGTGAGCGCGCCGTCCGCCAGCGTCACCCGTACGATCCGGATAGCGGTCCGCTCGTCGGTGCGGAACACGATCGCCATCCCGTCCGCGGTCCAGTAGAGAAAGTGGCCCCACATCGAGAGCGGCGCGAGTTGCCGCTGATTCCCCCCGTTGGCGTCCATCAGCCACACCTCGGTGCGTCCCCGGCGGTCGGAGGCGAACGCGATCTGCCTCCCGTCGGGTGAATAGAACGGGTTGATATCCATCGCCCGATCGGTGGTGAGCCGGGTGAGCTTTAGGTTGTCCGGTCGGCTTTCCCCTCTCGGGCGAAACGGGCAGGCGCCACAGGTCCGAGTTGACGCCGCGGACCGCGAACGCCACCTGCCCCCTCGCTCCGACCGCCGGCTGGATGTCGTCACCCGCTCCGGTGGTGATCTGCTGCGGCATCCCGACGACGCCGTTCTGGCCGTCGAGCTCCAGTCTCCAGATGTTGAGCCCACC
>DASSUE010000301.1:0-3488 GCA_035707305.1 Gemmatimonadales bacterium | reverse complement strand
ACGTACAGCACCGTGTGGACCGCGGTATAGCAGATCACCAGCAGGGCCACGCCCCGAAGGCTCGGCAGCTTGAGCGTGAGCGGCACGCCGGCCAGCACCGAGCCGCCGATCGGTCGCGCGGCGCCCGCCGCGTCCGGGGGGTGCGCGCGGCGGAGCAGCACCATGCACCCGGCCGCGGCCGCGAGCAGGCCGGCCGACAATGCCAGCAGTGCCCCGCTGCTGAGATGGCGGGCGAGGAACGCGGTGAGCGCCGGACCCGCCAACGCCCCGGCGGTGCCGCCGGCCGCGATGTAGCCGTAGAGACGATGCGACTGCTCGGTGGTGAACGCGTCGCTCACGTTGCTCCAGAAGAGCGACACGACGATCAGATTGAACGCGCTGAGCCAGATGAAGAACGCCGCGGCGGTGACTGCGGTGACACCGGCGGCAAAGGCGGCGGCGAAGGCCAGGAGATTGATCACCACGAATCCGTAGACCGCCGGCAGCAGCCGCGTCCGGGGCACGCGCTGCACCACCCTGCCGAACACGGGCACGGTGAGCAGAGTGAATACGAAGGTGCCGCTGAACAACCACTGCAGCCGTTCAACCCCGGTTCGCACGCCCATCTCGTCGCGCACGGGCCGGAGCATGTAGTAGCTGGAGAGGAGCAGAAAGAAGGCACTGAACGCCAGCACCACCCGGGCCAGCTCACCCTGGCGGACCCGTCCCATAGGCACTTCGGCGCGGCTCAGGGTGCCGTCCTGGCGGCGCCGAGGCGGTCCAGCGGCGGAAGCCCGATGGGGTTCACTCGCTGCACCGCGCCGGCCAGCGCGAGCACGGCCTCCTCGCCGAACGCGCCTCCGACAATCTGCAAGCCGACGGGAAGTCCTTCGGGGTCCAGCCCGCACGGCGCCACGCCCACCGGCAACCCGGTGAGGCTCAGCACGAACGTCGGCGCGATCCAATCCACGTAGGTCTTCATCGGCTTCCCGGCCACGGTCTCCGGATAGTTCTGTTCGACTGGGAACGGCGGGATCGCCATCGCCGGCGTGACCAGGTGGTCGTAACGCGCCAGTAGCTCGAGCACCGTCTCGCGGATCGTCCCGCGGGTGTACTCGGCCGCGGCCAGATCGGCCATCGAGGTATCCAGACCGGATCGGATGTTGCCGGCCACGTTGGGACCGAATTGCTCCAGGTGCTCGGCGCGGATGTGCATCTGGTTCACGAACCACAGGCCGCGAAGGGTGAGAAACGCCTGGCGGCCTTCGCTCAAGTCGACGTCGATCTCGTCCACTGTGATGCCGATTTGCCGGAGCTCGAAAGCCGCCGCCCGGCACGCACGCTCGACGGCGGGATCCACTCCAATGCCGATCAGGTCGGGCGAATACGCGATCCGCAGCCCTCGGCGCGGACCGGCGGCGGCCGCCGCGGCGAACCTTCGGCCGGCCACCGGCTGGGAGAACGGCACCAAAGGACTGGGGCCGGACACGGCGTCGAGCATCAATCCGACGTCTTCCGCCGTCCGCGCGAGAGGCCCGGTCACCTGGAGCGTGTCCCACAGCCAATCGGATGGCCATGTGGGGACGAGGCCGGGCGATGGCCGGAGGCCGACCAGCCCGCAGAACGACGCCGGAATACGGAGCGAACCGCCGAGGTCGGTGCCTTCCGCGAGCGCCACCATGCCGCAGGCCAGCGCGACCGCGCCGCCGCCGGTAGACCCGCCGGCGCTCCGTGCCGGGTTCCAGGGATTGCGAGTCCGGCCGAATACGTCGTTGAACGTGTTCCCGCCCGCGGCGAACTCCGGGCAGTTCGTCTTCCCCAGAATGACCGCTCCCGCATCGCGCAGCCGGCGGACCACGAGCGCATCCACCTCCGGCACGTGATCGGCATAGACCGGCGAGCCGTAGGTAGTGCGAACCTTCGCGACCCAGGTCACGTCCTTAATGCCGACCGGCAGCCCGCAAAGCAGACCCACGTTGCCGCGCGCAGCCTCGCGCTCCAGCGCCCGGGCATCGTCCAGCGCGCTCTCGTTGAGCGTTACAATCGCGTTGAGCAGACCGTTGTACTGCTCGACGCGGGCGAGACAGGCTTCGACCACCTCGACCGGCGACAAGTCGCGCCGCCCCACCAGGCGGCGGAGCTCACTGGCCGAGAGGTCGGCGATCCCGGGCTGGCTGGGCACGAGTGAATGGAGCGTTCCGGCCGGGGTTCTGACAACCCCCCGCCGGCTCAGGCGTGCAGGTCGCCGGCGTTCGCGATCACGCCCTCTAGCTCCTCGGGCGTGCGCTGCCGGCACTCCCGCTTGAGATCCTCGATGTCGGTCGCGAGGAAATTGCCGAGCAGACTTCCGGATGTGATCTCGAGGGCGGGGAGATTCTTCTTGGAGGACGCGTTCGAATACAGCGCGATCACCGCGCGAGTGTCGAACTGATAGAACGAGTAGGTGGGGTAGCGCCCGAACAGCCACACCTCGGTGGGCTTGCCGTATTCCCGGGCCAGCCGCGCGAAGTACCGGTAGGCATCGGTGACCAGGCTGGGAATCTGCGGACCGTCGTCGAAGTGCTTCGATAACGAATACATGAGTTCGTGGTTCTCGAGGTCGGGTAGGAACACCTCGAGTCCGGTCTCCTCACGCGCGAGAAACGCCTTGATGGTCGTATCATGGTTCTCGCGCCAGCGCCGCGAATGGATGAAGTACAGGACCATCCGGCTGGACGAGCCGATGAGCTCGTCGAACCGCTGGACGAACCAGGCGAACGGCGCCACGCCGACGATGCCGGAGCCGGTATCAGGACCGAGCGTCATCGGCGGGCCAACAACGGAGATCGCGCCCGCGCATCCCCTCGGGAACAGGGATGCCGAACGCGGCGTGCACAGTCGCCGCGAGGTCCAGGATGTGGCCGTCCTCAAGGCTCGTGCCCGGCACGAACCCGGAACCGATCGCAATGACGAATCCTTCGGGGCGATGATTGCCGCTGCGTCCCGTTGGGGGTATGCCCGGCGAGGGCATCTCGATGGTGCCGAGCGTGGGCGAAACGATGGCCCGCTGATTTGCGGCCGGCCTGAAGGCCCACCGGACGATAAGATCGGGCAGACCGGAGACACGCGCCCCGCCGGGGTAGATCGCGTCGGCCCGTCCCACGTCGAGCACGACCCGTTCCCCGGTGTCCGCATCGGCAAACGTTTCGAGCCCCTCGACGATCTGACCGCACAACGCATCGCATTCACGCCCCGGCGGCACGATGCCCTGCGCCTCGCGTCCCGCGAGGTTGATACGGATGTAGCCCTGCAGATCCGCCAGCGGGCAGAACGCCCGGGTGCGCGACCAGTCGTTGCCACCGGTCCGCCAGAACGCCGTGAGCCGGTCCTGCACCGGCACCGGCAGCCGGCTCTTCACGGCATGCCGCCATTCGTTGGGAACCAGCTCACGCAGGCGATGGAGCGGGCTGGTTCGTTTCGGCCCGTGCGAGGGCGGTCCCTCGAGCGAGCGGCAGAGCATCTCCGGGAGT
>DASSUE010000300.1:0-13643 GCA_035707305.1 Gemmatimonadales bacterium | reverse complement strand
CAGCAAGGTTCCCATGAGAATTACTGCCAGCCAGAGCGCCATGCTCGCGGCCGAGATTTTCCACAGGCGGCCCCAGAGCTGCGGCGAATCCTGTCTGCCGGTGTTCAGGGTCTCCTCCGTCCGTTTGAGCAGATACCCGTTGGCGAGGAGAGCAGCGAGCAACGCCATCTTGATCCAGAACACGGCCGAGCTGCTGAAGTGCTCGATGTCGGTCGCGAACAGGAGGAATCCGCTCCCGAGGGCGAGCACCAGCCCGAGAACGACGGGCTTGTGAATGGTCCGGAGGCGGCCCAGATGGCGGATCTGGCCGGAGAGCCGGGCGGCGCGGACCGCGATGAAGGTGTCGCGGTCGGTCGCCATGGCGAACCCACCGCCCAGGAAGATGGCGGCGAGGTGGGCGAAGAGCAGGGTGGTCTGGAGCCACCCGTGGTCTGCGTAGTAGGTGGCCCAAGGTTGCGCGAGCCGCGCAAGCTGGGACGCCAGATCCGCGTTCGTCGCCATCGGCAGATTGGGGTGTAGACTGTCGGGGTTTTTCCCAAACTACGGCGGGAATCGGGTCTGGCAAGCGCCAATAGCAATCGACAACGCCGGCCGCTTGCGGCCTAGAACGCGTAGCGGGCGCTTAGCTGGAGCCTCCACCGGGAGCGGTTCTGGTCCAAGTCTCGAATGCCGTGCCCGGGCACCACGTAAATGCCCCGTTGATTTTCCTCGTCGTAGCCGACGAGCTCGAGCAGAGGTGCCACGCCGAAGTCCTGGATCTGTTGTCGGACGACTCCCCAATCCTGGTCGAAAAAGTTCAACACGTTGAAGAGATCGGCATTGAGCTCCAGGCGGTGTCCGCGCACCGACGGAATCACCGCCGTCAGGCGAGCTTGGGTGTCGTGGATCCACGGTGAGCGGCAGCTGTTCCGTTCCACGATGCGTCCGCGTTGGCGCTCGAGGCACGCGTCACTTCGGATCAGGCTGTCGAGCATGGTCCATTGGGTCGGATCCGCGAGTGTGATGTCGTTCGCGTCGCGCGGCACATATGCCGCGTCATTCCCTCGAAAGCCTTCGCCGCCCACGCCGTCGGCATTGGCGTCACCAAAGATCCGATAGGTAAACGGCCGGCCCGATGTCCCTGCGTAGAAGAGGCCGAGCTTGAGCTTGAGGGGCAGATTCGCGGTGGCGAGCAGCGTTACTTTGTGGGGGACGCTCCAGATAGAGGTACGAAGCGGGCGGTTGTCGGCGCTGCCGTCCACCGGACTGTAGGCATAGTTGCTGAAGAGGAAGTCGGCTGGCGCATCGTTGTGGTTTTTCGCGTCGGTCCAGGTATACGCGGCGCTCAACTCGGTGCCGTTCCCGAACTTCTTCTGCAGCTGCCCAGTGACGGACCAGGCGCGGTCGCCGCTCGCATTCCCCACTTCGATCACGGCGTCGAACGCATCACTCACCCTATCTGGCGTGGCGAAGCCGAAGTCGGGATCGACCGTACCGTACATCACCCGACCGCCTTCGCCCGCCGCCGTACCCACCGGCCCCGCGAGGTTGCGATCTCTCCAGTCGATCTGGTTGACCCAGCGCGTGTATAGGACGTCGAACGTCCCGACGAGACCCCAAGGCAGCCTTTGATCCACGCCGAACGCGAGCTTGAGGTTTCGCGGAAAGCGGAAGTCCCGATCGAAGAAGCCGATCTGCGGCACTGGCGGCGCAAAGCTCGCACAGGTGCTCGGCTGCGCGGCGGTATCGAGCGTGAAGCCCGGGACATCGGGCCCGAAGCACGCGAGCGTCACGATCCCAAGGCCGCTCCGGCGATACACCTCGGAGGCCCAGAAATAGGGCGGCCTTCCCGCGAAGAGTCCGACACCTCCGCGTACGAACGTCGCGCCGCGCCCCAAGGCATCCCAGTTCACGCCGAGCCGAGGCGACCAGAGCAGGTTGCCGCTCGGCGTGGTGGAATTGTCGATTCCCAGCTCTCTGGCCAGCGTCGGGTTGGACACCGGGTTTCGTCGGAAGAACGGCACGTCGAATCGCAGCCCCGCGGTGATGGTGAGCTGCCGCGTCGGGCTCCACTCATCCTGGACATAGAGTCCCAACTGGCGAATCCCGAAGTCCGCCCGGTTCCCTTCCGGCTGGGCGGGGTTCGCGAGATCGCGGATGTAGCCACTTGGCAGGGCCTGCTCGAGGGAGTCGAGCCCATCGAAGAACCAGAGACCCGTTCGCAATGTCTGCACATCATTGCCGAGGCTGATCAACTCGGAGTGCGTGCCGATGGTGAAACGGTGATTCCCCATCGCGACGCCCAGGTTGTCCGTGAGCTCCCAAATCTGCTGGTGGTCGGGCTTTGGCGAACATGGCGCTGCGCCGGCCTGCAACGAGGTGCCCTCCGCAAACACATCCACGATGGGGAAGTCTCCCACTGATTCGCACCCCGCCGAAGCCCGAAGCCGTGCCATGACGAGCTCGTTGAACACCCGCTTGCTGAGCCCGGCCGTCCAGGTGAGCCGAGTCGCGTCCAGGGCGGTACGACCGATCCCGCTCAGGGAGGAAAAGATGTAGAGGCCCCGGGAGCGCTGGATTTCGCCTTCCGCGTGCTTGCGAAGGCGGTTATGCGACAGCTCGAGTCGATTGTTTACGCCGAGTTGCGCCGTCGCCTTGCCGAATACGCTCCAGACGGGCTCGCGGAGCCTATCAAAGCGGAACTCACCCGGCTCTACGCCGTGGGTGTTTCGGAGAATGCTCTGAAAACGGGTGAGGGTTGTGTAGCGGATGCCAATCCCGATGGAATCAGCTCCGCCTGTCGTGTCACTGGTCGGGGCGGGGACGGGCTGCGGCGTTGAAGTGCGCTGATATCCCGCGTCGACGAAGATGGCCAGGCGATCTCGCAGGATGGGGCCGCCGAGGACGACGCCACCCTCATGATTGCTGAACGCGCTCTGACGGCTCCCGGTGGAATCGCGGCCAGTGAGGCCCTCCGATTCGAGATATCCGAAGATCGAGCCTTCCCACTGGTTCGATCCCGACTTGGTCACCGCGTTTACCAGGCCACCGGCAAAGTTGCCGTACCGCACGTCGAACGGAGCCGTGATGACCTGAATCTCCTTCACGGCCTCGGTCGAGAACGCGCGGAGGCCGAACGGCGTGCCGATGCCGCCGCAGGAGCAGGTGAACAGATCGTTGTTGTTGGCGCCGTCGATCTGAAGCGAGTTGAAACGTTCGTGCTGGCCGGCGAACGAAAGCCCTCCGTTGGGGCCCACGGTAACCTGCGGCGACAGCACCGCGAGTCGCGTGAAGTCACGCCCGGGAACGGGGAGGCGAGAAATCGTTTCCTGCGAGATGATCTGCGCGGGCCCCGTCCGACCGGGATTGATGCGGGGGTCCGCTTCTGCGGCCACCGTGATCTCCTCGAGCTGGAACGCTGTCGCGGCCAGGATGAAATCTGTCTGATGTCGTTGACCCAGAGACAGGAAGAGGTTCCCCGCCCCTGCCGGGGCGTAGCCGACGGCCCGCACGTCCAGGCGGTACGGACCGCCTACGGAGAGATGATCGAGGTAGTAACGGCCGCGCGGGTCGGTCGTCGTCTGCCACCGCTCGCCGTTGGAGAGGTTGAGCGCTAGGACGGTCGCGTCCCCGATCGGGACGCCGGTCGAGTCGGTCACCAGGCCGCGCACGCCGGCGTTGGTCGTCGCCTGGGCTCCCACGCCGGTGGGGGTCATCGCCGACGATGCCAGACCCATGAGCAGAGCTAGTCGCAGCAGCCGCATGCCATGCCGCTTCCGGGCCTGAGCGAGCAGTGAGCAAGTGATCCCCGCCGGAGAGGGCGAGGCAACCCAGTATCGGAGCCGGTACCACGGTCGGCAAGTCCCCCGGCGCACGGGTGGCACCTCTCCGTCGGGTGCACCACATTACGTGGTGTCTTCCATTCTCCGGGTGTGAACGCCCCGATACTGCTGGCCGAGGCCTTGCGGGACCGCTACGTGCTCGAGCGCGAGCTCGGACAGGGTGGGATGGCCACGGTCTACCTTGCCCACGATCTCAAGCACAAGCGCCGCGTCGCCCTCAAGGTCCTCGCCTCTGAACTGAGCGCGGCCGTGGGCAAAGAACGCTTCCTCCGCGAGGTCGAGACCGCGGCAGGACTGCAGCACCCGCACATTCTCCCAGTGTTCGATTCCGGCGAAGCCGCGGGCTGGCTGTGGTACACAATGCCTTACGTGCAGGGGGAAACGCTCCGGGACCAACTGGCGCGGGATGGTCCGCTGAACGTTCCGGACGTGGTGCGGCTGGGCCAGGAGCTCAGCGGAGCGCTCCAGGAGGCCCACCAGCACGGGATCGTTCACCGGGACATCAAGCCCGGCAATGTCTTGCTCTCCCACGGGCACGCGCTGCTGGCCGACTTCGGGATTGCGCGGAGCGACGGGGGTGACGGCCGGCTGACCGAATCCGGTCTTTCCTTGGGGACCCCGGCTTACATGAGTCCTGAGCAAGCCTCAGGGGACCGGGGGCTGGACGGCCGAAGCGATATCTACGCGCTCGGGTGTCTCCTGTTCGAAACACTTGTAGGCCGGCCTCCCTATGACGCACCGAGCGCACGGGCTCTAATCGTCAAGCACATTGCGGAGCCGGTGCCCGACCTGCGGGGGGTCAATCCGGCAGTCCCGGCCGGGTTGTCCGCTGTGATAGCCCGCGCGATGGCGAAGGAGCCCGCCAGTCGGTTCGCCACCGCGGCGGAGTTCGGCAATGCGCTGGGGGCTGCCGGACGCAGCGAGGCAACGGAGGAGATCGCACCAGCCCCGACATCGACCGCGCCGGGCCAGACGCGCTGGCTCGCTCCGGTTGGAGTCGTGCTCGGGCTCTACCTGCTGGGCGCCCTGGTGGGGCTTGGCGCGTTGAAGGTGCTGATCGGCTGGCTTGGGCTTCCGGACTGGGTGCTGACCGGGGCACTGGCGATCACCGGGGTCGGGCTGCCGATCGTTGTGGCGACGGCCATCGTGCAGCAGGGGATCGCAGGTCTCGGGCCGATCCGGCTGAGTTGGCCAGTGGTGCGGCGGGGTGGAACTCTGGCATTTGCCGGGCTCGGCGTGATCACGGCCGGTCACACGGCGCTTCAAGCCCTCGGCATAGGGCCATCGGCGACACTGCTAAGCGCTGGGGTCCTCGCGGATCGCGAGCGCCTGCTGCTCGCCAACTTTGAGAACCACACGAAGGACAGCCTGCTCGGCACGCTGGTGACCGAGGCGCTTCGGATCGACCTCTCGCAGTCGCCTAGCATCAATCTCATGCCGCCGTTCGCCGTGGCCGAGGTGCTCGCCAGGATGCAGCGCCCGGCCGCCCCGCTTACCGCTCAGCTCGCGCGTGAGGCAGCCCTGCGGGAGGGTCTCAAAGCCTACGTCACCGGTGACGTCTCCGCCGTCGGGTCGCAGTATCTGATCTCGGGTCAACTGGTGTCCGCCCGGACCGGCGAGGTCCTCCTCGGCCGCCGCGAAACGGCGCGCGACAGCACCGAGCTTGTGGATGCTATCGACAGGTTGTCGGGGGGACTGCGGGAGCGGATCGGCGAGCCCCTGAAAACGCTGCGAGGGGAGCCGCCGCTCGAGCGGTTCACGACAGGATCGCTGGACGCACTGCGAAAGTACACGCTGGCCGCGCGCGTACACGATGCCGACGGCAACTTCGAGCGGGCGGGGGCGTTGCTAGAGGAGGCGATTGCACTTGACTCCGGCTTCGCGATGGCATATCGGAAGCTCGGCGCGGCCCTGCAATTTACCGGTCCGCGGGACCGGATGCTCACGGCGTACACGAAAGCGTACGAGCTGCGAGATCGCCTGCCCGAACGCGAGCGATACCATGCGCGTGCCATGTACGAGTGGACGGTGAGAAATGACGCAGCCAAGGCGGCTGCGACCTACCAGGCCGTGCTGGCGGTATACCCTGACGATCCCATCGCGCTCCACAATCTGGCGTCGACGTATCAGGATCTCGGCAGGCACGGCGAAGCCGTGAAGATGTTCGGGCGCATCATCGACGCGGATTCGAGCAGTTACGTCGCGTTCCAGAACCGGATCAACAGCCAGGTGATCATCGGGGACTGGAAGGGCGCCCAGGCCACGCTCGCGCGGGGGCTCAGGCTGTTTCCCAACAACGGGGTCGCACAGTACCAGTCGGTCATGCTAACGAGCGCGCTGCACAAGTACGACCAGGCCGAGGCATACGCGCTGGCGATGAAAGAGCGCCAGGCCGACAGCGAGTTTCACAGGGGGATCGCTATCTATGAGCTGGAATGTCTGGCCCTGGTGCGCGGGCGTCTCCGCGAGGCGGAGCGATACGAGGAAGGTGAGCTCCAGGTCAAGCGCACGGCGCGGGACACGGCCGGCGCCCTCGCGGCCGCGCTCAATCTGGCCGAGTTCGACCTCACCTTCCGACGCGCGTCCGCTCGCTCCATTGCGAAGATCGAGGCCGCACTCGCCCGCTATCCCCTGGACTCCCTGAAACCGCCAGACCGGCCCTACGGACGCCTCGCGGACCTGTACGCGCGAGCCGGACGGCCGAAGCTCGCCCGGACCTACCTGGCCAAGCACGACGCGCTCCATACGCCCGACGAACTGGAGCAGGATTCCGACCGGCACAGTACGCTTGCGGCGATCGCGATGGCGGAGGGCCGGCTCGAGGACGCCGCCAAGGAGTTGCACCAGCGGATCAAACTTCCCAGGTACGAGTGCGAAACCTGTGGTATGGCCGAGCTCGCCCAGGTGTATGAACGTTTGGGCCAACCCGACTCGGCGCTCGCCTACTACGAGCGCTATCTGACCACTCCTTGGATCAACCGGCTGGGCGTGGACTATGTGTGGCTCGGACCGGTCTACAAAGCGATGGCCGAGTTGTACGAGCGGAACGGGGACCGAACCAAGGCGGCGGACTATTACGGGCGACTCGTGGACCTCTGGACGAAGGGCGACCCCGAATTCCAGCCAGCGGTGGCCGAAGCGCGAGGTGGTCTCAAGCGGGTTCTCGCGGAGCCCGGTGAGCAGCAGCGCTCATGACATCCGTAGCCGGCGCTAATCCCCGTCTGGTCGACGCCCTGAGCGGGCGCTACGTCATCGAGCGCGAGCTCGGCCGCGGCGGCATGGCCACGGTGTACCTCGCGCGCGACATCAAGCACAAGCGGAGCACGTCGCCCTCAAGGTGCTCCACGGGGAACTCGCCGCGGCTCTTGGCACCGAGCGTTTCCTCCGGGAGATCGAGACTACCGCCCGGCTGCAGCATCCGCACATCCTGCCGATCTTCGATTCGGGTGAAGCGCTGGGACAGCTTTGGTACACGATGCCGTTCGTGGAGGGCGAAAGCCTCCGAGCCCGACTCCACCGCGACGTGCGACTAGACCCAGCAGAGGCTACCCGCCTCTTGGCTGAGATCGGCTCGGCCCTCGATTACGCGCACCGGCAGGGAGTGATCCATCGCGACATCAAGCCGGGGAACATTCTGCTGTCCGACGGCCACGCTCTGATCGCGGATTTCGGCATCCCGCGGTCGACCGGCCCTCGAAGCCCCAGGATACGCTGACCGCCACCGGGCATTCGCTTGGGACCCTCGCGTACATGGCGCCCGAGCACGCGGGAAGCCGGGAGGGATGCGATCACCGCGCCGCCACCCAGGGCCCAGAGCAATTGCGACGATCCATCGCTGAGTTGCAGCGCGCGGTGGCGCTCGACCCGTCATTCGCTGAGGCGTGGGCGTCGCTTGCGAGAGCCAGGCTGTACCTCGACGGCCCCGACAGCGCGACACTTCATGCCGTGTCCCGCGCGCTCGACGCCGACTCGATGTTGCCTGCGGTGCGCCTCGCCGCCGGACTTGTCGCTTCATACTTCACGTCCGACAGCGCGATCGCCGTTCGGCATTTCGAGGCGGGGCTCGCCGCCTCACCTAATAATGCCGAACTTCTCACCGCGCTGGCGTGGGAGCGTTTCAATCCCAAACGGCCCGAGGAAAGCCTGGCGATCATTCAGCGGGCTCAGACGCTCGATCCACTGTCATCCCGCGTAGCCAGCCGGCTGTTCCGCGCGTTGTGTCGAGTCAACCGCAGGCGTGAAGCCATCAGCGCGGCTGATCACCTCGCCCGTCTGGCACCGCGCTCCGAGGCCGGGCTCCTGACTCCCATTACGGCCCGGCTGGCGGCGGGCGAAGAGGCGGAAGCGCTCGGGCTGATCGCGAAAGAATTGCTGGGGCCGGACTCCACCGCCCTCGTTACGGCGATCCAGAACGGTCCCTATTGGCTGGTTGACGGCACGCACCTGAATGCCCTGCTCAGCCTTCCCCTCTCAGCCTTCGGCGGGGACCGCATCCAGCGCGAGCGGCTCCAGCGCTCCATTGCTCGCCTCAAAGCCATTCCAGACTCCTCACCCGACCCCGAAGATGAACGCCGGGACCTCGATCGAAAGCTGGCGGCGGAGCCGGATCACCCGGGTTTGCTGGTCGGGCTTGCCCACCAACTCGCCGAAGCAGGCGACACCCGCGGCGCTCACGAAGCCCTGGAGCGGTTGAAGCGGGCCATTGCTCAGCGCCCCCCGCCTGTCGGCCCGGAGATGGAGATGCCAGCCATCTAAGCTAGGATGGGCGAAGCCGATAGTAGCGCCCAGACGCCGCTTCGGTAATCAATACAAAGCACGGATCGTACAACGAGCTCGAGGCGGCTGACATCCGGTACGCGCCGTACTTTGCTGCAGTGCGAGCCACCCCTCAGTTTGGTCCGATCCTGGCTCACTTGGATTCGGGCAAGACGCGCTGAAGGCCCATCGACAGCAGGGGGAAGGGCGGGGACCTACACGTACGCGCGGCTCAGCATCGCGGCCGCCGACTCGTCCAGCCGGTCGGCCCACCGGAGCTGATCGAAGAGCTGCAGCAGGTCGTCCTCGGTGAGCCGTTGCCGGTGCCGGCCTCCCAGATCGTGGACCACCCGCCCGCGATGCATGACCAGCACCCGATCGCCCAGCTGTACCGCCTGGCTCATCGAGTGAGTCACCATCAGCGTGGTGAGGCCGCTGGTCCGGATCATCTTGCGGGTCAGGCGCACCACCTGTTCGGCGCTCCGGGGGTCCAGCGCGGCCGTGTGCTCGTCCAGCAGCAACAGCGTCGGCCGCACCATCGTGGCCATCAACACGGTGAGCGCCTGGCGTTGCCCGCCCGACAGCACGCCGATCGGCGTGTCGAGCCGGCTCTCGAGGCCCATCCCCAACCGAACCACCTGATCGTGGATCGCCGCGCGCCGGTCGGCGCCCAGCGCGGGACGGAGCCATCGCTTTGCCCCGCGCTGGGCCGCGAGCATCAGATTCTCGGCGACGCTCAAGTCGGCGGCGGTTCCCGCGAACGGGTTCTGAAACACCCGGCTGATGAGCCGCGCACGCCGGTGCTCCGGCCAATGGGTGAGCTCCCGGCCTTCCAGCCAGATCCGGCCGCCGGTGATCGGCAAGCTGCCGGCAATCGCGTTCAGGAGGCTGGACTTGCCCGAGCCGTTGGTCCCCAGGACCACCGTGAACGTGCCCCGCTCGAGCTCGAGATCCACCCGATCCAGCGCGACCACCTCGTTCGTGGTACCGGGATGAAAAGCGTGGGTGACGCCACTCAGGCGGAGCGCGGGCTCAGCCATGCGTCCTCGCGGTCGTCGCAGCGGGCCGGCCCGGCTGACGCCGAAGCAGATGGGGAAGCGCGAGGACGAGCAGCACGAATCCCGCGGTCACCAGCTTGAGCGCGTTCGGGTTCATTCCGGCTCGAACCGCGGCCCCGATCGCCAGCCGGAATACCACCGCCCCCACGACCGCGCCCGCGATCCAGCGGGCGATGGTGGCCCGCCCCAGGAGCGCCTCGCCCACCATGAGATTGGCCAGGCCGATCACCAGCGCCCCGACCCCCATCTGGATGTTCGCCAACCCCTCGTATTGGGCGAGCAGCGCGCCGGAGAGGGCGATCAGACCATTCGAGACCCCGAGCCCCAGCACGACCATTTGGTCCACGTCGATCGCCACGGCCTTGGCCATCTGAGGATTGGTTCCCGCTGCCCGCATGGCGAGCCCGAGGTCGGTACCGAGGAACAGCCCCAGGGCCGCGGCCACGAGACCCGCCAGCGCGGCCATCGCGATGAGCGTACCGATGTTCACCGGAAGACCTGCCTGTTCGCCCACCCGCTCGGCGATCGCCACCAGACTGCTGGCGGAGGCGAGCGAAAGGTTGCCGGTTCCCATCACGAACAGGCTCACCGAGTAGAGCGCCGTGCTGGTGAGGACGCCCGCCAGAATCGCGTGCACCAGGAAACGAGTATGGACCACACCGGTGACGGTGCCGGCGAGGATGCCGGCAACGACGGCCGCGGCGGTCGCGGCGAGCGGGGAATACCCCTGGACCAGGAGCGCGCCAGCGACGGCCGCGCCGATCCCGAACGATCCGTCCGCGGTGAGATCGATCGTATGGTAGATGCGATAGCTGACGAAGACGCCCAGACCGAGCAGCGCGAGGATGAAGCCGATCGTGGCGGCTCCGATGAGAAGGTTCACGCGCGATGCTCAGGCGACCTGTGAGATCGGCGCGATCCACCCGACACCGCGAACGAAGGTGCTTTCACCCACGCCCGATTCCATCCGATCATCCCGCAAGAGATGCAACACGTCGCGAAGCTGATGGTCCCGGAAGAACCCCCGCACCAGCGCACCCATTTCGACGGTTCGCCGGGGCAACGGCCGGTAGGAGAACACCGCGGCGTGGAAATGTCCGACCCGTTTGCCGGACCTGCTGAGCGGACGCAGGTGCGGCGCCAGCCGGGCTTCGGGCGCGCGCGAGACCACTCCCGCGATGAGCGTCGTGGTCACGGCATAGGTCTTTTCCGGGGCGAACGACAGCCAGTCGCGGATCGCCGGGAGGCCGAATTGCACCGGCGATCCGTCGGTCCCGGCCGGCGACCGCCTGAGCCGGGCACCGACCAGACCGGCGGTCTCCACGGCCAGCACGATGCCGGCGGTGTCTCCCCCCGACGCGTCGAGGCAGGCCGCCGACACCTCGGAAAACGGCACCGAATCCGCGTCGCCCTGGGCGCTGAACCGGACCAGCTTGGAAAAGCCACCTCGACAGCTGAGACCGGAAGCCAGCACCGCGCGCGGTTCCCCCTGGCCGTCGGCCACAAGGTAGTCCGCCATCCTCGCGCCTCCACTCGGGAAGTACGCGACGCAGCCGGCCACGGCGATCAGCTCGCCCATCAGCTCGCGGCACTCGTCGTAGCTGCCGCCGATGGAGCCCAACCCCAGCGCGAAGCTGTCGGTCGGAAGCTCGACCACGGGGCATTCGGCCGGGCCGCGAGCGGACACCGCGAGCTGGTCCGGCCGGCCGTGCAGCCGACACTCCAGGGTGGCGTCCGCCACTGCCTCGGTCATCTGGTAATGGCCGGTGGTCTGGAAGCTGGGCCGGAGCTGCCACGACGACATCCGCAGGTCCACCGGCGCGGATGGCGTGCCCGCACCCGCCTCGGCCTGCGGCTCCCAGCC
The DNA here is from genome assembly GCA_035707305.1 of Gemmatimonadales bacterium. Classification (GTDB taxonomy): domain Bacteria; phylum Gemmatimonadota; class Gemmatimonadetes; order Gemmatimonadales; family GWC2-71-9; genus DASQPE01. The sequence continues at coordinate 2,145 of DASSUE010000300.1, read as the reverse complement.
CGCGACGGCGAGCGTCGCCTGCAACGCCGGCGACATCGCGGTCAGCTTGACGGATCCGCGCAGCGTCGACAGCTCCTGCTGCCAACGGTTGAGAACCTTGGTAGCGGCGGAGCTGATGTACGAGACGGTCGAGAAGTCGATGGTGAGCCAGCGGATCCCGTCGCGGAGCAGCTCCTCCATGCTGGCGGACAGCTGCTCGGCCCCTTCCCGATCCAGTCGTCCGTCCAGCCGAAGAACTGCTTTTTCCCGCTCGCGGGCGGCGTCGATCTTCATTTCTTCACGGCACCCTCGCCCACGACGGAATCCGCCTGCTTGAGCACCTCCGGCGGGATGGGGATGCCGGTCTTGCCCGCCTCATCGGTGTTCACGATCAGCTTGGTCGCCCGGACCCGGTAGAACGGGATGTTGGCGGGACTCTCGCCTTTGAGGATTCGGCCGATCATCTTGCCCGCCTGTATGCCACCTTCCTGGAAGTCCGGCGCGAACGACAGCACGGCGCCCTGCACGACCTCGAACGGCGACGGAGAGAACACCGGCACCTTGCAGTCCCGCGCGACCTTGATGAGGCTCGCGAATCCGGCGTGCGCCACGTTGCCGAACAGCTCGATGGCGTCGACCTTCTGACTGCAGAGCGAGCGGGCGGCCTCGCCGACGTCGGCGACGTTGCTCACCGGCACTGCCGTGACCTGGAGACCCGCGTTCTTGGCCGCCGCAGTCATCCGGTCCTTGAAGGTCACGGACAGCGCATCCTCCTGGCTGAAGAGCACGCCGATCTTCTTGACCTTGGGGACGACCTTCTGGATCATCTCCACCCGCCGGGTCTGCTCCGGATCGCCGAAGCCGGGGGAGTACACGCCGGTGATGTTGGGCAGATGGTTGCTGTCGCTGGTGCCCGCGCCCGCGGCGAACGGATCGGACAGCAAGTGGAACACGACGGGCACGGTCTTCGCGCGCTGCACCGCCGCGGCGAGCGTGGCGTCCTGCAGGGTCACGATGACCTTGGCCTTGGCATCGACGGCGGCATCGATCAGACTCGGCAGGGTGGCCAGATCGCCCTGGGCGCTCGAGATCTTGAGCTCGTAATCCCGGTCCCGCTCCAGGTCCGACTCCAGCAGCCCGACGCGGATCGCGTCCTCCGCCCACTCCCGGCCGATCCAGTCGGCGGCACGGATCACCGCGATGACGGGCCTGTCGGAGCTCCCGCCGGCTGCCGGCGCCTGCTCACCGCCGCCGCCGTCTTTGGCATCGGGCTTGGAGCATCCCGCGCCGAACGCGAGGCAGACCGCGAGGCTGACGAGCCGTGCGCCGTTCATGATCTCTTCTCTCCTGGTTTGAGCGAAACGTCGAAAGTACAAACTGCCCGAAGCGATCAGCTCACGCCTACCTTCTCGAGCAGCGCGGTGTATCTCGGATCGGAACGAAGCGGGTCGACCCAGGGCGCGACCTTGAGGAACAGCAATCCCGGTTCCCGCTGCTGGTAGGCGCGTTCCAATTGCTCGAACGCCCGGTCCTTCTCTCCCAGTGCAGTGAACAGCATCGCTGACAGGAGGGCCAGCCGGGTGTCCTCCGCCAGCTTGGGCTCGAGCTCCCAGAGGACTCCCGTGGCCTCCTCCTTGTTCCCCGCCGAGGCGCACGCGAACGCGAGGGTGAGCTTCTTCACGGTTCTGAGCCCCGGCCGCTCGACCTCTCTCCGGATGTCCGCGATGGCCTGCTCGAACGCGCCCTGCGCAACGTACACCCACCAGAGCACCAGCCGCGCGCCGAGGAAGTCGGGGTTCATCGCCAGCGCTTTGCGGAGTTCCTCGATCGCGAGGTCATAGCGCCGGGCGAAATACAGCACCCATCCGACAGCCCGGTTCACCGGGACTGCCAGCGGGTCGAGCTGCTGGGCCTGCTTGATCTCCGAGAGTGCCTCGTCGTGACGCCCCAGCGCCGCGAGGTATTCCGCATACCACTCGTGGGCCATGACGTAGCTCGACTTGAGCTCGAGCGCGCGCTTGAACCCCCGCTCGGCACCCGACCAGTCGAGATCGCCCAGCCAGCGGGCGTAGGCCAGCGAGGTGTGGGCCTCCGCGAGGGTGTCGTCCATGTCCAGTGCCTTCAGCGCCATAGTCTTGGCCTGTGCCAGGTACTCCACCGGCGGCT
>DASSUE010000299.1:0-11514 GCA_035707305.1 Gemmatimonadales bacterium | reverse complement strand
CAACGAGAGGGCGCGCCGCGGCGCGAGCTGAAGGGCTCGCTCGAACTCCCGCTGGGCACCGCGCCCATCGCCCAGCCCGAGCAGCACTTCGCCCAGGAGCTCGTGGGTTGGTTTGACGATGTCGGGCGGGCCGTACTCCAGGGGAAGCGCGTCTTCGTCGGCCGCCGCTTCGCGCAGCAGGCTCACCGCTTCGTCCTTGCGACCGTCGATCAGGATCAACAGAGCGCGAAGCTCCTTGACCAGAATGGCCGGCACCCGCGGGTTCGCGCCGTAGCGGTCCGCGACCGGCGCGCCCTGCGCCCGCCGCTCGAGCTCCGTGAACCAGCGCTCGGCCTCCAGCCGCTCGCCGCGGCCCAGCGCCGCCAGCGCGAGTGCGAAGGCGTCCATCGCCTGGGGAGTGGAGCTCACCCCCTCGAGGTCGAGCTGCCAGCCGATGACCGAATCGGACCAGCGCTCGGTGTCGACCAGGTAATGCGCCCGCATCGAAGCGAGATACGCTTTCCGCGGCGGGTGCGCGGGCATCCCGATATTCGGCCGGACGGCGGTGAGGTGCTGGCGCGCCTCGGCGAACCTGCCCTGCTGCAGGAGCGCGTAGCCCAGCCAGTGGGTATAGTGGCCCGGCCCCCACTTCGCGCGGTCGGGCTGGGTCCCGAACGACGCCGCCTCGTTCGCCTTGACCGTTTCCTCCCACATGCCGAGCCCGAGAAAGATGTGGCTCGTCATGTGCTGCGCGTGGTCGGCACCCGGCGCGATGTGGGCATACGCCCGCGCGGCGCGCAAGCCGAGTGGCGCGTGCTGGGCGTCGTCGAACGCGTGAATCACGTAGTGCGCCGCGCCGGGGTGCTTCGGGTTGGCGCGAAGCACGTCCTCCGCGATGGCGCCCGCCCGCATGTAGCTGGGCACGTTCCGCACCCCCTGGCTCAGGCCCATCAGGCTCAGGGCGTAGAACGCCTGTGCCTCCAGGTCCTGGGGATAGGACGACGCCAGCCGCTCCAGCGCCGCTGAGTAGAGCGTGTCGCGCCGCGCCTTGTCGCCTTCGCCGAAGAGGATCTCCACCGATTCGAGCCAGGCCCGCTCGCGCGCGGTGTGTGCCTTGGCCGCCCGAGCCTCCGGCGTCGGGGCGAGGCGCGCGAGGACGGCGCGGGCGGAATCCCGGTCCTGCTCATTCCAGACTGGGTGATTGTATGTCATCGCCTCGCCCCAATACGCGAGCGCGAAACCCGGCGCGATCCGCTGGGCATCCCGGAACGACCTCGCGGCATCGTCGTACTCGAAGCTGTGGAGCAGGAGCACGCCCTTGATGAATGCCGGCTGGGCCGCCCTCGGGCCCGAATTGGGGAAGGAGACCTGACCGAGCTTCTGCGATTGCGCCGCCAGTGGTGCGACGCCCACGCCGACAGCGCAGCCGACAACGAGCAACGCGCGTATGTCCATGTCGCACAATGGCACTCGGCGGGACCGCAATCAAGGGACCAGAGAGACTACGCCGCGATTGCCGCCGCGCTGACTTCGTCCGCTGGCGAGCGGCCTCGACGGGTGTAGCGATCGTAATAGGCCCGCGCCTCGTCGAGGTGCGCGGGATGGACGAAGCCCTCGCCCAGCGCGCGGCAGCCTTCGAGCGCCAACTCGAAGAGCTGAGCCGCCACTTGGGCAATCGCCGGGTCGTGCATTCCTTCCCGCCCGGCGCGCTCCAGGAGCAAAGCGTCGGGCGCGGGCATCAGCCGCAACGCAGCGTGGGCGGCGTTGGGATCGTAAGCGAGGCCACCCAGGAACGCGATCGGGGCGGCGTACCACGAGGGATCCACCGCGTCCGCGGACCGCACCTCGCAATGGCCCCGAGGCCGCACCTCGGGAAACAGCGTCGACAAGTGCTGCTCCCACTCGTCGATCGACGGGTTGGCGCGCTGCAGCCACTCACCGAACGAGAGGCAGTGACCGCCCACCGTAGGCAATAGAATCGCGGGTGCCGCGAGTGCGAATTCGAGATAGGCGGCCGCCGGGCGGAGCAAATCGAACGGGATGCCGGTGCGCCGGGGATCGAGCTGACGCCACGCATGCGCGCGAAAGCTCTGATGGCCTGTGGGCTTGTCCTCGTACACCGGGGAGCTGGCGAAGATGGCCGTGACGTAGGGTGCCAGCGTGTTCAGGAGACGCCAGCGAGCCCGCGGCTCGCCATCGAAGTCGAGGCTGACTTGCATCGCCGCGGTCTGCCGCATCATGACTCCGCCGAAGGGGCTGATGGCAGCGAAGTGCTCGGCCATCCGGCGGTAACGCTTTGCGTCCAGCAGCATCGGCGCATCGGCTTGTGTATTGTGCGGATCGATGCCGGACGAGAGCAGTTCTATCCCATCGGCCGCGGCGGCGGCACGCAGCGGGACGACCACCGACCGCAGTCGGTTGACGAGGGTGGTCGCCGACCGGCTGGGCGGGGCGGCGTACTCGATCTGTCCGCCCGGCTCGAATCCCACCGTACCGCCGCCAGGCACCACGAAGCACGGCGCGCCCTTCGGGGTCCGCGCCTCGTCCCAGCGCTGGCTCGCGGCGAAACGGCGCACCATAGGCAGGATGGCGAGTCCGGACTCCGCTTCGAGCGGCACCCGCCGTCCGGTGGCGGCGTCGAGCGGAATCAACTCGACCTCGGCGCCGATCTGCCGAGGCGTGCCCGATGCCGACCTGAAGACCGTGGCCTCCACGTGCGCGGCCAGGGCCGATCGCGACATGCGGGTCATACGCGCGCCCCGACGGCGAGGATGAATCTGCGTCCGGCGTCGGTGCGCCAGTCCTCGAGCCCGAGCCCAGCGGCCGAGAAGAGCGCGACGAGGCTCGAGAGATCGTGCTTGCAGCTGATCTCGGTGCGGATCGATTCGCCGTCGGCGAAACGCACTTCGCCGATGCCCGGAATCGTTACCCGGTGCGCCGAGCGGGAGACCAGGTGCATCTCGATCCGATGCCAGTCACGGTCGTAGAACGCGCGATGCTCGAAGTTGTCGGGATCGAACTCCGAAGCCAGCTCGTGGTTCAGTACTCGCAGTATGTTGCGGTTGAACTCCGCGGTGACGCCCTGGGCGTCGTTGTAGGCGGCCTCGATGAGGGCCGGATCTTTGCGGAGGTCCGCGCCGATCAGGAACCGGTCGCCCGGCTGCATCGCCGCCCGCACCCGCGCGAGGAGACGGATGGCGGCGGGCGGACAAAAGTTGCCGATGGTGCTCCCGAGAAAGATAAAGAGCGCCGGTGCCGGCAGCCCGCGCGGCACGTTCAGCTCTTCGGCGATGTCGGCCACCGCCGGTGAAACCGTGAGCCCGGGATACGCGCGGCGCAGGCGATCGGCGGTCTCGCGGAGGAACGCGACGCTGACGTCGATCGGCACGTACAGATCGGCCGTCCCGGCGACGCGCATGGCGTCCAGAATGATGCGGGTTTTTTCCGCGCTGCCGGCACCAAGCTCCACCAGGGCACGGCTGCCAAGCGCTGGTACCAGGCTTGGCATCCAGCCCTCCAGGAGCTCGCGCTCGGCGCGGGTGAGGTAGTACTCGGGGAGGCGAGTGATCTCTTCGAACAGCTCCGATCCACGATGATCGTAGAAGTATTTCGGCGGCAACTCCTTCTGCGGAGCCGCGAGCCCGGCAGCGACCTCGGCCAGCATCCGTGGGTTGGCCCGCGGGGCGGGGATCCTGGCAGCGTTCGTCATCCTCGGGTCCTCGTTACGCGTCGCGCGCGCAGCGGAAGCCGCTGAAGATCTGGCGACGGATGGGGTAGTCCCAGTTGCGGAAGGTGTTTCGGATGGCGCCCGGCCGCGTGGCCCACGAGCCGCCGCGAAGGACTTTGTATTCCGTTCCGAAGAAGACCTCGGAGTACTCAGCGTAGGGAAACGCGCGGAAGCCGGTGTATCCGCTGAAATCGCTGGCGGTCCACTCCCACACGTCGCCGATCATCCCGTAGCAGCCGATCGGGGAGCGATTCCGCTCGTATGCCCCGACGGGCGCGGTGTCGAAGCCGAGCTGGTCGACATTCGCGAGCTCGGCCGTCGGCGGATCGTCACCCCAGGGATACCGTCGTGCGGTGCCGGTCGACGGATCCCAGGCGGCTGCAACCTCCCACTCGGCTTCCGTCGGAAGCCGCTTGCCGACGAATCGCGCGTACGCGTCCGCTTCGTACCATGACACGTGGCAGACCGGACGGTCGGGATCCACCGGGCGTACCTGGTCCATCGTCCGAGTGCGCCAGACGCCGCCGTCGAGCTCCCAGTGCTTCGGCGCAGTGACCCCCGCTTCCTGAAGCCAGACCCAGCCAGCGTCAGACCACCAGTCCCGCCGCCGGTACCCGCCGGACTCGACGAACTCGAGGAACGCCTGGTTCGTCACCGGAGTGAGATCGATCCAGAAGGGCTTCATCCGAACAGGGTGCCGCGGGCGCTCGTTGTCGTAGCTCGCGGTCCGATCGTCGGTACCCAGCTCCACGAATCCGCCGGGGAACTGAACCATCGTGCCCGCCGCGCGCAGATCGCGCCCGGGAGGCAACGCGCGCCGCTCCGCCGGCCGGTACGGCGCGCCCTGCTTGAGCTGGAGGGTCTGCAGGATGGTTTCGCCGTGCTGATACTCGTGCTGGAGTACCATGTTGTAGACATATCCGGCGCGAAGCAGGTCGTTGCGGCCCTCGAGCTCGGCGTCCTGGAGCCGGGCAAGCACGCGGGTCCGGATTTCGGCCATGGTCTCCCGCACCTCCGCCAGGCCGGGCAGCCCGAGCTGACCCCGTACTCGCCGCGGATGCTCGAACGGGTTGTAGAGGCCGGGCATCTCGGTGAACTCGATCACGCCGTCCAGATTTCGAGTGAGCCACAGCTCCTCAAAGGCCGCGATGTGCCCCAGATCCCAGAGCACCGGGCTCATCAGGAGGTCGTGCTGGCGATGCAGGTCGTCATCCGAGAGGACGCCCACGATCGCGAAGGTCCGCTCCCGCGCTTCAGCCAGGCCGGCAGCGAGGTGTTCCCGGAGACGATCCGAGATCCCAAGAAGAGTTGGCGTCATCCCAGGCTCCTCACGCGTCGAGCGTGGCGAACAGATTATTGAGGACTCTGCCAGGAGAGGATGGGCGAACACGGCGTCACGCAATGTGTCGTAGGTCACATTCCCCATCACCGCCATCTGGAGCAGCGACATGAGCTCGCCGCCCTCGATTCCCAGGACCGCGGCGCCCAGAATCGCCGCGTCCTGGCATCCACGACGGCCTTGTGCCACGCGGGCGCTTGCGACCATCGTCTTCGTGGGAGTACATCCTTCGTTGATGCAAGTGCCGCCGACGTGAGCTCGCTCCACCAGGGCGGTGCGCTTTCCAGCGGCGGCTAACGTCCGGGCCAGCGGAACGCGGCCTGCCCCGCGCCGAGGATCAAAGCGTCGTAGGGGGTTATGGACGTCATTGGGGGCCTCGATGGTCCCGGGTTCCTCGGGAACATGCGGGAAACGACGCGCCGGCGCGAATGGTTCCAGCGGCGCGGTTGTCCCCTGTGACCGCCTATCCTTAGGTTTCCGAACCCCGATCAGTTCGCAGGTGTAAACCATCGAAATCCTTCCGTTTGACCGCCGCCCGGATTCGGCCCCGCTGGACGCCGCATTACCGCTTCCCGGGCTCGAGCCCGGCTCCGATCGAGTGGTTCGCCTGCTCACGCGCGCCGGCCGGGTCCTCGGCTCCTCGCTGACGCTCGACCAGACCCTCCGCCACCTGCTCGATCTGCTGGTCCCCGAGTTGGGGGACGCGTGTGTGCTTCACCTGCTCGGGCGCGCCGACACCGTGGAGGTCGAGCTCGTCCGCGCGATCCCCACCGCGGAGCCGGCGTTTGAGGAGCTGGCCCGACGGTTTCCCCCGGCGGCGCAGCCTAACAGCCCGCTGGCGATCGCGATGCGGGCCGGCCGGCCCCAAAGGGTGGACGAGGTGACTGACGCCGTCCTGGAGCAGTTCGCGTCGGATCCGGAGCAGCGCGAGCTGCTCGGGCGGCTCGAAATCCGGAGCATGATTGCGGCCCCGATCCGCACGCCGGACCGCGTCTGGGGTGCGCTGGGTGTCTTTCTGCTCGACGCCGGTGACCCGCAGCGCCGGTTCAGCGCCACCGAGCAGGCGTTGATCGAGGAGATCGCGGACCGCGCCGGGCTGGCCGTCAGCCACGCCAGGCTGTTCCGGGAAGCGGTCGAAGCTCGCCGCGATGCGGAATACGCCGCGGAGCTCACCGCCCGGTTGCAGCAGGTCACGGCGGCGCTGGCCGCGGCGGACTCTCCCGACGCCGTGTACGACGTGATCATCGGCGCGCTGGTGGGCATGCTGGGGGCGATTGGCGGCGGCGTGCTGGAAGCGAGCCCGGACGGTGACGCGCTTTATCCCAGGCGGGTGACGGGATATCCACCCGAGACGGTCGCGGCGTATTCAACAGTGCCCCTTCGAGCCGTGCTGGAAGCGGGCCCGGCGTCACGGGGTTGGCTGCCGGTCCACGACGCCTGGACCACGGGACAACCGGTCTGGGTGCGCAACCTGGAGGAGTGGTTGGCGCGCTACCGCTGTCGCCCCACGCTGCTCGGGCCGGGCGACGACGCGAGCTGGGGGGTACTGCCGCTCGTCACAGGGGGCGCGCTCACGGGCGCCCTGACGGTCACCTGGCCCGACCCGCGCGACTTCACAGATCAGGAGCGCGGCTTCGGAACGGCGCTCGCGAGTCACTGCGGGCAGGCGCTCGAGCGGGCACGACTCCGCGCCAGTGAAGCGGCCGCGCTTCGTGCCGCCGCGCGGGCGGAGCAGCAGCTCACGACGGCCATGGCGCAGGTAGCGGACCCCATCGTGACCCTCGACACCGAGGCGCGGTTCATGTTCATCAACCCCGCCGCGTCCGCTCGGATCCGCCGGTTCGGCATCGAGCCGGGTGAATTGCTTGGCCAGGTGGCCTGGGATGTGGTACCTCAGCTGCGAAACTCTCCGCTGCACGAGGCCGTCGCTCGCGCGCAGGCGGAGCATCTGCCGATCCACTTCGAGGAATACTACGCGGAGCTTGCCGCGTGGTACGCGGTGGATCTCTCCGCATCGGCCTACGGGGTGACGATCGTGGCCCGCGACGTCACCTCCGTCCGCGCCCTGCAGGAGAGCGAGCAGCGGCTCCGCGGTCTCGCGGCAGTGGTGCAGTCGTCGCGCGACGCCATCGTGAGCAAGACCCTCGACGGCACCATCAAGAGCTGGAACCCGTCGGCCGAGCGCATCTTCGGTTATTCCAGCGCCGAGATGGTGGGCGATTCCATCTTCAAGCTCATCCCGGAGTCGCTGCACGAAGAGGAGCGGCAGATGCTGCGCCGGGTCAGCCAGGGCGAAGTGGTCGAGTCGTTCGAGGCCGAGCGGATCCGCAAGGACGGGCGGCGAATTACGATCGCGATCACGCTCTCGCCGGTCCACGACGCGGCTGGGCAGGTGACCGGCGTGAGCTCGATCAAGCGCGACGTGACCGAGCAGCGGGCGATCCAGCGTGCGCTCCAGGAGAGCGAGTCGCGCCTTCAGGCGGTGCTCCAACAACTACCGAGCGGCGTGATCATGGCTGAGGCGCCGTCGGGGCGGCTGATCCTGGCCAGCCGGCAGGTGGAGATCATCTGGCGCCGCCCCACCGTGTTCGCGGACGACGTCACGGGCTATGCGGCCTATCAGGGCTTTCATGGGGACGGCCGCCCGTATGCTCCCGAGGAATGGCCGCTGGCGCGAGCGATGAATGGTGAAACGGTGCTGGGCGAAGAGATCCGCATTCTCCGCGGAGACGGAACCACCGGGTGGATCAGCGTGAACGCGGCGCCCTTGCGCGACGATCTCGGCACCATCGTGGGATCGATCGTGGCGTTCTCCGACATGACGGCTGAGCACGAAGCGGAGGAACGGCTCAGGCAATCTGCCAAGATGGACGCGATCGGCCGGCTGGCCGGCGGCCTGGCCCACGACTTCAACAACCAGCTCAGCGCGGTCAGCGGGTTCGCGCAGTTTGTGGAACGCGATCCGGGTCTCGGCGCCCGGGCACGGCAGGACCTGCTACAGGTGCAGCTTGCGGCCGAGCGGATGGCTAGCCTCACCCGTCAGCTCCTCACGTTCAGCCGCCAGCAGATTCTGATGCCGGAAACGATCGACGTGAACGCGGCCGTGGCCGACGCGCACCCCTTGCTCCAGCGTCTGATCGGCACCCAGATCCAGATGCGGATCGAGACTCCGGCGACGCCGGTGTGGGTCCGCGCCGACCGCTCGCAGCTGCTGCAGGTGCTGATGAACCTCGCGATCAACGCCCGGGACGCGATGCCGCACGGCGGCACCCTGGACATCCGGAGTCGGATGCGGCGCGTGGACGCGACCGACCAGCTACCGACGGAAGGCGCGGCGCTCACCCCCGGGCTGTACGCCGAGATCGTGGTCGAGGACTCCGGCACCGGCATCGCACCCGACGTGTTGCCCAAGATTTTCGAGCCTTTCTTCACCACCAAGGAACTCGGCAGGGGGACCGGTCTCGGATTGGCCACGGTCCACGGCATCGTGTCGCAGAGCCGCGGTGCGGTGTGGGCTGAATCAGCTCCCGGGCACGGCGCGACCTTCCACGTCCTGCTGCCGCTCGCCACGCCGCCCGAGCCCGCGCCGCCTTCCGCGATGGACGCGGCACCCGAGGGATCCCAGCACGGCCGGGTGTTGGTCGTGGAGGACGAGGACCACGTGCGGCAGCTCGTGGCTCGCGTTCTCACTGAGGCGGGTTTCGACGTCGTTCATGCGCGTCACGGCGGCGAAGCCCTGCAGCGCCTGGCCGAAATTGAGGGCGCCGTGGATATCGTGGTAAGCGACATCGTCATGCCGGTGATGGGCGGGCGGGAGCTGGCCAGTCAGCTCAAGCAGCGCTACCCGTCGGTGCCGGTGATCTGGATGTCGGGCTATCCCAGCGAAGCGCTGACGTTCGAGAGAGTCTTGCCGGAAGATGCGCCGTTCCTGCAAAAGCCAACTGCACCCGATGTGCTGGTCGAGACAGTCCGGCGGATGCTCTCGACGAAGCCGGCGGGGCCGCGTCGTCCATGAACGCCGCGGACCAGTTGCGCCGTCTGTGGGCGCACGCGGCGTGGGCCGACACGGCGCTCCGGTCCGCGCTTGAGCGTGCTGCCGGGGCGCCGCCGGTGGCGGTCCGCGAGTACGCCCATGTCCTGGGGGTTGAGGAAGTCTGGCTCTCCCGTCTGGAACAGAGACCGCCCGCCACCGCAGTGTGGCCCGAGCTCACCGTTGCCGAGCTGGCCGGCCTGGCGCGCAGGGTTCAAGCAGGGTATACCGCCTACCTTGACCGGCTGACCGAGTCAGACCTGGATCGAGGAGTTCCATACACCAACAGCGCCGGCCTGTCGTTCACGACGCCTGTCGGTGACATCCTCCTCCAGGTGATGCTCCATGGCCAGTATCACCGCGGCAAGGTGAATCTGCTGCTGCGCGAGGCAGGATTCGCCCCCGCGCCGGTGGATTTCATCAGTTTCGTGCGCGGAGTGCCCGCCGCTACGACCGCAGGAATTCCGCCGGCGCGCTGACCGTGGCGTGGAGGTACCGGCACCGCCCCGCGGCGAGCGGCGTGAAGTACGCGGGTTCAACAACCTGGGAGGCACTATGAACCGGAAACTGTTTCTCGCGTGGCCGATCGTGTTCATCGCGTGGATGGCCGGAAGCTTCGTGGTGCACGGCACCCTGCTCTACGACGAGTATGCCCAGCTGCCGAATCTGTTCCGTCCCGAGACGGAGTCGCAACAGCTGTTTCCGCTGATGATTCTTGCCCACGTGCTGCTGGCGGGAGCGCTGGTCTGGATCTACTCGCGCGGAGTTGAGCGCACGCCGTGGCTTCCGCAAGGTCTGCGGTTCGGGCTTGCCGTGGCGTTTCTCACCGTGATTCCCACTTACATCATCTACTATGTCGTGCAGCCCATGCCCAGCGGCATGGTGGTCAAGCAGATCTTGTTCGACGCCGTGCTGGTGGTCGTTCTCGGCGCCATCACGGCATTCCTGGTCCGCGAACCAGCACCGAGAACGGTGTAACCGAGGGCCTTTGGTACGCCGGGAGCGCGACTGCCCTGAGCGTCAGGGAGAGTACACGACCGACGCGGTTTCCTCGGCGTCGGTCACCAGGTTGACGGTTTGCGTGCTCGGTACCGGCGTATAAGTGCCGGTGCCGGTGATGACCTGCGATGCGGTGATGACGTAGGTGCCCGGCGCCAGCTCGGAAAACGTCCGCGTCTCGGGTACGAGCTGCCCGTAATTGCCGGGCCCGTCGACCTGCACCTGCGCGTCCACGCCGGCGGGGAGACCGCTGATCTCGATGGTGAGCCGGGCGGTGTTCACGATCGGCCCGGGCTCGTCGCCGCACGCGAGCGCCAGCACCGCGATCGCGGAGCGAAGCGACCTCACGCCGTGGCCGCCGCGCCCCGATTCGCCCGCTCGAAATCCTTCATGTAGTTGACGAGCGCCTGTACGCCGGTGCGCGGGAAGGCGTTGTAGATACTCGCGCGCATGCCCCCCACGGAGCGATGGCCCTTGAGGCCATCCAGCCCGCGCTTGGCGGCTTCGCTCACGAACTTGGCTTCCAGGTCTTCGGTGGGCGCGCGGAAACAGACGTTCATGAGCGAGCGGCTATCGGTCCGCGCGGTGCCGCGGAAGAAATCGCTCTGATCGAGGTAATCGTACAGGATCTTGGCTTTCTCCACGTTCTGCTCCGCCATCGCGCGCAGACCGCCCAGCCCCCGGATCCACTTGAACACTTCGCCCATCAGATAGATGCCGAAGGTGTTCGGGGTGTTGTACATCGACTTCTCCGCAGCGTGGGTGCGGTACTGCAGCATGGTCGGCAGCTCCTTGGGGCCGGCCTCGACCAGATCATCCCGAATGATCACCAGCACCACTCCCGACGGCCCCAGATTCTTCTGGGCGCCGGCGTAGATCAAACCGTACTTGGTCACGTCGATCGGCCGGCTGAACATGTCGCTCGACGTGTCGGCGATCAGCGGCACCCCAGCGGGCACCTCCGGCTCCGTCGCCCACTGGGTACCGAAGATGGTGTTGTTGCTGGTGATGTGGACGTAGGCCGGCCGCTCGGAGTACCGGATGGCGCTCTGCGCCGGGATGTAGCTGAAGTTCTGGTCGGCGCTCGACGCCGCCTCGTGGACCTTGCCGATCGTCTTGGCCTCCTTCACCGCCTTCTGCGACCACACCCCGGTGACCAGATAGTCGGCCGTGCCGCCCTTGGGCAGCAGGTTCATGGCGAGCATCGCGAACTGCAGCGAGGCTCCCCCCTGGAGAAAGAGCACCTTGTAGTTGTCCGGAATCCCGGCCAGGTCTCGGCAGCCCTGCTCCGCCTCATCCGCGATCTTGTCGAACACCTTGCCGCGGTGGCTGTGCTCCAGGACGCCGATGCCGCTTTCGGCGACGTTCCAGATGTCCTGTTGCGCTTGCTTCAGCACCGGCTCCGGCAGCGTGGCTGGGCCCGCGCTGAAGTTGTAGATG
>DASSUE010000298.1:0-3508 GCA_035707305.1 Gemmatimonadales bacterium | reverse complement strand
GGCCCGCGCGCTGCAGGACCGCCGGCGGGATCGTCGGGGGCTCCGGGCCGGGCTGGGCCGAGACCTGCTCGCCGCCGGAGCCGGGAATTGACGACAGCTTCACTGCATCCGCGGCTCGCCGAACTGGTCGAGCTGCTGGAGACGTCGCGGGCCGAGCTCCTGGCCGTCGTGGCGACCGTCACGCCCGACGAAGCGGTGCGATCGCCCGGCGGGGACGCATGGTCCGTCGCCCAGATCGCCGAACATCTGCGGCTGGTCGAAAGCGGAATCGTGCGCGGTCTCCGGCGGACAGCCGACGCAGCCGGACTGGAATCCCTCGCACCCGAAACCGAGACGTCGTCGGTGCTCGGCGCGCTCGACCGTTATCGCTTCGAGGAGCGGCGGTCGCGCCTGCCCGCACCGCCCGGCTTCGCTCCAGCGCCCGACGCGAGTCTCCCATTTGCGCTCACGGGATTGGAGCAGGCGCGGCGCGATCTGCTGGCGTTGATCGAGCGGTTGAATGGTCGCGCGCTCGCCGCATTGCAGTTCCCCCACCCTGCCCTGGGGCCGTTCTCCTGCTACCAATGGATTCTGTTCGTGGCCCAGCACGAGCGCAGGCACGCGGCGCAGATGCGCGAGGCCCTCGTTGTGCTCCGGGCCGGCGGCGGGCCGGGGACCGCCCGTTCGCTCTCAGGTGCCGTTCTGGCCGCGGCGACCGCGCTTGCGGCCGCCGCGACGTTGAGTGCCCAGGCGCCGCCGCAGCAACTCCCGTATGAATCGATGGCTCGGCGGATCACGACGGCGCTCCAACCCGCACGGGGCGAGCGCGCCATTCTGCGAAGCGACGGCGTGGCGATGCCGGAGATTGTGGCCCCGCTCCGAGCCGCGTTGGAAGCAGCGGGCGTCGAGGTGGCGGTCGTCGGTTTTGGTGCGGACGTCGATCTGCTCGGCGAGCAGGCCCGATCCAGCATCTACGTCTATCTGCCCCTGGCGCCGGGCAACACGGTTCCGCCGGCGGATGCCGACGCGCTCGGCAAGTGGCTCGATAGCGGCAAGGGCCGCCAGGTGCACTTTCACTGGACCGGGATCACTACCGGAACCGACGGCGACCCCATCGCCGTCCCCCCGAGCTACGACCGCATGCATCTCGCCGCGCTCGATGCCGACGAGGCCGCGATGAGACATCGGCTCACGCGCGCCGCCGAGCTGCTGCGCAACCGCGAGATCCGGGTGGCGACACCGGCGGGAACCGATTTGCGGTTTCGGATCGGGAACCGCGCCATCTGCCTCCAGGACGGCAACGCCTCGCAGGCCGCCGTTAAGAGCAAGCCTCTCCGGATCGACAAGGAGGTCGAGCTTCCTGCCGGTGTGCTCCGCGTTGCGCCGCTGGAGGAGTCGGTGAACGGCACCCTCGCCATCCCCCTGCTCCGCGTCGGCACCGACACGGCGCGCATGGTCCAGCTCGATTTCGCCAATGGCCGAGTGACCGACGTCCGCGCCGAGGCAGGCGCGGACGCGGTGCGCGCGATGCTGGCCAAGTCGCCCGCGTTGAGCAGCTTTCGCGAGCTGGGCATCGGATTCAATCCGGCGCTCGTGGTGCCGCAAGACCAGCCGGCAATCCCGTATGCCGGGTACGGCGCGGGCATGGTACGCCTTTCCCTGGGCGACAACCGGGAGCTAGGCGGCTCGGTGTCGGGCGGTACCGTTCGATGGCTGTTTTTCCCCGATGCCACCGTGACCGCTGGAACGACCGTGCTGGTGGCCGGCGGGCGACTGCTACTCTGACACCCGGTCGAGATCACGCGATGGATCTCGGGCAGTACGTGTCCGCCGGCTTCGTCGTGACCCGGCGGTTCGCTCGACCGGACTACGCCGCCGCCGATCTGATGCCCCCGATGCTGGTCAGTGCGTCTCCCGATCTCGCCGACTTCATTCCCGATGTGTGGGCCATCACCTGGTGCGGCGTCGCCCCGGCCGACCGAGCGGCGACGGCGGCACGGCTGGGCATTGCCACCGGCCGGGTTGATCAAGTCGTGGCCGGCGTGACCGGTTTGATCGCCGACAACGCACGATACGGGTGGCCGAACATCTGCTACAGCCGCGAGGCAGCCGCCGCCGTGGAGCGGCTCGCCGCTCCCGCCGACCGGCTGGTGGTGCTCGAACTAGCCCTGGCCCAGGACGACGCGGCCCGATTCGTGTCGGAGTCAGTGCCGCCCCCACCGGCTCCGGGTTACGCGCCTACCGGCGAGGCGGGTGTGCGGACCGCGATTCGTCGCGGAGTCGCGCCGGACAGCAACGGCCGGCGGCTCGGGTTCGAGCCGCTGTGCTTCGATCACGCCCTGGGATGTTCCTGGCTCTGCAACGGGTTGGAAGTGGCAGTGGCACAAACGCTGGGTATTCGGCCGAACGCTGCGGGGTTGATCGGCACGGCCGGCCAGGCCCAGAGCGTGGTCGCGTACATTTCGCGGGATGACGTTGGCGCGGAGCCCGGCCTCTGGTTGCCGTGGCTCCTCATCGAGCACACTGAGGCATAAGGGAGGTATATGCGGGCACACCGGGTCGCGCTCGCCGCCCTGCTGGTGGGGTGGGGATGGGGAACGTCGCTCAACGCGCAGGCCATCGATCTCTCGCGCTATCGCGTCGTGGACCTTACCCACGCGCTGAACGAGCGCACGGTGTTCTGGCCTACGTCGGAGGGCGGCTTCGAGCTCAAGCGGCTGGCGTACGGTGCCACGCCGGGCGGGTGGTTCTATGCCGCGAACGCGTTCTCCATGCCGGAACACGGCGGCACCCACCTCGACGCTCCGATCCACTTCGCCGAAGGCGGGGCAACCGCCGACCGGATCCCGCTCGAGCGTTTGGTACTGCCGGCAGTCGTCATCGACGTCACGGCCCAGGCCGCGAAGAACCCCGACTATCGGCTGACGCCGGAGGACGTGCGCGCATTCGAGCGCCGGCACGGGCGGATACCGGCCGGCGCCGCTGTGCTGCTCCGTACCGGGTGGGACCAGCGGTGGCCTGACCGGAAGGCGTACCTGGGCGACGACACACCGGGAGACGCCTCCCGGCTCCACTTCCCCAGCTTCGGAGCCGAGGCGGCCAAGCTTCTGGTGGACGAGCGCCAGGTGGGGGCCCTCGGTGTCGACGTCGCATCGATCGACTACGGCCGGTCGACGGACTTCATGGTGCACCGGATCGCCGCCGCGCGGGGCGTCCCGGGATTCGAGAACCTGACCGGCTTGAACCAACTCCCCGCCACCGGGGCCGTGCTTCTCGCCCTGCCCATCAAGATCGAGAACGGCTCAGGCGGACCGCTTCGAGCGGCTGCACTGGTGCCGCGCCGGTGAAGCGACCGCACTACGCGTGGACGGTCGCCGCGGTCACCTTTGTCGTGCTTCTGGTGGCCGCCGGCATCCGCTCCACGCCCGGCGTGCTGTTGGTCCCCCTGGAGCAGGAGTTCGGCTGGTCGCACGCGGCGATCTCCACCGCGGTGGCGATCAACCTGGTGCTCTATGGCCTGATCGGCCCG
>DASSUE010000297.1:0-5569 GCA_035707305.1 Gemmatimonadales bacterium | reverse complement strand
GACCCGACGTTCCCACTTTGTAGGCGGGAAATCGTCCAGTGCTCTCCGTCGCAGCAGCTGTTTCCGATTCAGGAATCGACGATGGCTCAGTCAGCAATCGCCGCCGCAGAATGCTGACGGCCGCCGAGGCTCTCCGTGTCGAGCGCCGGCGCCGGCCGCGCCGTTCGTTGCGCCAGCAGTACGACGAATACTCCTTCGAGCGCATCGAGGCGTACAAGAACTCACTCCCCCGTGAAGAGCTGATGCGCCTTGGCGACGAGGCGAACGCCGAGACCTTCGACGGGAGCGAAGGTCAGTTCGTCCTCACCGAGGTCCTCATGGTGGACCTCGTGGATGAGCTCATCAAACGCCGTCTCAAGCTCAAGTCCTTCCGGCAATGGGCCAAGCACATCCGCGCCCTGCGCGACGCCCAGCGGGAACCCACCCACTGGGGTCTCGAGCCCGACAGCCCCGTCGCGGGCCTGCTCCGCCGCATCGAGACCGGCGACCGTGCGGTTGTCGTGGGGGCGGCGGGTGAAGCGGCCGCATGCCTGCTCGCCGCGCACGACATGGGCGTGACGTTCATGGCCTGCGACCTCGGCAGCGTCACCCGAATCGAGACCCGGTTCGAGAGCGAGGCGATGGCGTCCGCCTTCGAGGCGTACGTCGTGGATTTCGCGCTCTGGCTCCCGCCGCTCGAGGACGGCAGCGCCATCGCCGTGCTCGACGTTAGCGCGCTGGGTGAGCTCGATCCGTCGGTCCGTGAGTCGCTCGTGCGCCACATTCAGTGCCGCACCTGCCCCAACGGCGTCCACGTCCTGATTCCCGGCGCAACCCGCTTCGCCCCCGACGCGCTGCTCGGCCTGTACGACGGCTGGGTGCGCGAAGAGGTCGGTCGCCCCCATCGCCGTGGCGCCCGCACCCGAGGCATCGCTCTTACCCGCCAGCGGGCCGGCACCGAAGCTCCCAGCTCGGTCGTGCGCGCCTCGAGCTCCTGATCCAAGCCAGCCGCCAACGCGCAGTCGAACAGCTCTCATCCCGACGTAGCCGCGCCCGTGTAGCTTTCGACGCCCTGAAACTCGAGGTCTCATGCGAGCCGTGGTCAAGGAGGCTCCGGGGGAAGGCTGGGCACTTCGCGACGTCGACGTGCCCGTCTGCGGACCCAATGACGCGCTCATCCGGGTCCGTCACGCCGGGGTCTGCGGCACCGACCTCCACATCTGGGAATGGGACAGCTGGGCCCGCGCCCGGCTGCGGCCGCCCGTGATCGTGGGTCACGAGTTCGCCGGCGAGATCGCCGAGCTGGGTGCCGAGGCCGCCGGCGGGGAGCTGCTCACCGTCGGCGATCTCGTGACGGCCGAGGGGCACATCGTGTGCGGCCACTGTCTGCAGTGCCGTACCGGCAACGCCCACCTCTGCCAGCGTACCCAGATCATCGGGGTGGACCGCCACGGCGCCTTCGCCGAATACATCGCTATGCCGGCGTCGAACGTCATGCGCCTCGACGGCATCCCCACCGACGTCGGAGCGATCATGGATCCGCTGGGCAACGCGTTTCACACTGTGCTCGAGGCGCCGGTGTCCGGGGCCACCGTGCTGATCGTGGGCTGCGGCCCCATCGGATGCTTCGCCGCGGGCGTTGCGCGGGCAGCGGGGGCGGCACTGGTAGTCGCCACCGACCTCAATCCCCGCCGCCTGGAGCTGGCACGCTGCATGGGTGCCCACGTGGTGATGAACCCCGCGGAGGAGGACGTGTCGGCGCGGGTCCGCGAGCTTACCCACGGCGACGGCGTGGACCTGGTCTGCGAGATGAGCGGCCATCCGGCCGGGCACGCGCAGGGGTTCGCAGCCGCCCGGCTGGGTGGCCGTGTCCATCTGCTGGGCACGCCGAGCCGTCCCACCGAAGTGGATTTCGCGAGGGACGTGATCTTCAAGGGGCTCACGCTGTACGGCGTGACGGGCCGCAAGATGTACGGGACCTGGCAGCAGATGAGTCGGTTCCTCCAGGCTGGGTTCGATCCCCGGCCGGTCGTGACCCACCGCTACCCTCTCGCGCGAATCGATGACGCCATCCGCGTCATCCGCGACGGACAGGCGGGCAAGGTGATTCTGGAGATCGGGACATGAGCGTGACGGAGCGCAGCACACTGGAGCGTCGCCTCGAGACCGAGCTGGAACAGTTTCGCCGGGAGGGCGTGTACAAGCGGCTGAACCACCTCGACGGACCCCAGGGACCGGTCGTCCGGATGGAAGGACGGGGCGACATCATCGTCCTTTCGTCCAACAACTACCTCGGACTCGCCGGCGAGCCCGCGGTGATCGCGGCGGGACAAGCGGCCCTGGAGCGGTTCGGGGCGGGCACTGCGTCGGTTCGATTCATCTGCGGCACCTTCACGGTGCATCGTGCGCTCGAGTCGGCGTGCGCCCGCCTGGTCGGAACCGAAGCGTCGCTTAGCTTCGTGAGCTGTTGGAACGCGAACGAAGCGGTGCCCGCGACTCTGCTGGGCGAGGAGGACATCGTCCTCAGCGACCAGCTGAATCACGCCTCGATCATCGACAGCCTTCGGCTCGCCAAAGCCATCACCAGGTGCCAAACCGGAGTCTACCGCCACGCCGACCTCGCCGACCTGGACGCGAAGCTCCGCGCGGCGCACGACCGGCGGGTGCGGATGGTGATCACCGATGGTGTGTTCTCCATGGAAGGAGCCATCGCGCCGCTCCCGGGCCTGGTGGACCTCTGCCGCAAGCACGACGCGGTCCTGGTCGTGGACGATTCGCACGCCACCGGCGTGCTCGGTGAGCACGGCCGGGGCACCGCCGAGCACTTCGGCCTGCTCGGCGAGATCGACATCATCACCTCGACGCTGGGCAAGGCGCTCGGCGGGGCCGCCGGCGGGTTCGTCGCGGGCTCGGCCGCGGTGTGCGATTACCTCACCCAGCGGGCGCGCCCACAGCTCTTCTCCAACGCGCTGCCCCCCACCGTCGCGGCGAGCGCGCTTGCAAGCATCGAGTCCCTCGAGGCCCATCCCGAACGGGTGCGGACGCTGCGCGAGAGCGCCAGCTGGTTCCGCGACCAGCTCCGGGGCCTCGGGTTCAACCCGCTCGCCGGCGAGACACCCATCGTCCCGGTCATTGTGGGCGACACCGCGCTGGCCATCCGGCTGAGCGACGAGCTTCTCCAGGAAGGCGTGTTCGTGACCGGGTTCGGCTTTCCCGTGGTGCCCCAGGGCCAGGCGCGGGTGCGGTGCCAGGTGTCTGCGGCACACACGAAGGACCACCTGGAGACCGCGCTTCGCGCATTCAAGAAGGTGGGAGAAAAGCTAGGGCTCTTGAGTCGGCGGTAAGGGCCGAGACGGTAAAGACGGCACGGTTGGCGCGATAAGTACAGAAGGCAGCCAGGCGTACTCGCCAGGCTGCCTTCATGCTTTGTCGCTGAAACCTTACCGCGTCTATCCGTCGCTGCCGCCCTCACCGCCCTTACGTGGTATCCGACTTGCACTTCCCCCGGTGCAAAGCTTGGCGCGATTGCAGCGCCTCACGAAGCAACCGCCATCATATCAACAAGTTGCGGGACCAACTGCGGAGCAGGGCGGCACCCCGGCGGGATGCAGCAGCGCACGGCACTTTGACGGAAGCACCTTTCAACACCACGGAGGAAACGCACCATGAACGTGTCCCGCGGTCTCGCCGTCGTGGCGCTGACCATCACCCTCAGCACCAGCGGCCTGGAGGCGCAGGCACCGGTGCAGGGCGATTTCCAGTGGTATCTGGGCGCCCAAACCGGCGTGCTGGTGTTCCGGACCCCGGCCCAGACCCGCGGCGGCATGTTCACCGCGGGCGGCCACACCCTGATCACTGCCCGTCGCACCGGGCTCTGGCTCTCGGTCGAAGAGGGCATCGCGGAGGGTGAGCTCAGTGCCTACTTCGATGGGACGGGCACCACGCAGGATGTCACCTTCAACGACCTCCGGAAGTATTCGGCCGTGCTGATGGCGTTCCCGATCCGGTCGGCCGCGCAACCGTACCTCGGCGTCGGCGTCGGCATCCTGCACGCGGTGAATCCGCGTCCCGTCGGCACCTTCGCGTCGCCCGCAGCGCTGGCCGCGGCGGAAGCCGATGCCGCGGATCTCGGCACCAGCGGATTCGGCACGCTGGTGGGCGGACTGCAGTTCAAGCTCGGCCGCTTCGTTGCGTTCGGGCAGTATCAGCTCACGTCGTCGCCCGGCAACAAGACGCTCGAGAGTGGCGCGTCCGGCCGGCTGATCTCCGGGGCCACCCACACGTTCACGGGCGGTATGCGGATCGGCCTCGGGAGCTCGAAGGAGTCTCCGCGAGGCTACGCCCAGCACTGAGTCGCGCGCGCGACGTCCAGGGCGAACGCGCCAGCGCATAGCGCAACGGCCAGTCCGCCGCCTTGGTGATCCCGATCCGCGGGGTCACCTCCGTGTCCGGCTCCGCAATCGCGGCGCCGGACACGATCGTGACAGCGGATGCCCGCATCGGGAGTGCGTCCAGCTTCCGGGTGATGCCGAACGCCTCGCAGAGCCGGCCCGGACCGGAGCAGAGGAGCCGGGGGTCGTCGCATTTGCGCCGGGTCTCCATGGCGTCGAGGCCCTCCAGCGGCTCCAGGGCGCGGAGCAACACGGCGCTGGCCCTGCCGACGTCCTCGCACACCAAGTTTGCGCACCAGTGCACGCCGTAGCTCCGGTAGACGTACCAGGTCCCGGGCGCCGCGAACAGCGCCGCGTTACGCTCGTTGCGGCGGTGACGATAGCCGTGGGACGCGGGGTCGTCGTACCCGAGATAGGCCTCCGTCTCTACAATCCGGCCGGCGGTAAAGACGCCGCCGACGCGGGACACCACGACGGCGCCGAGGAGCTCGCGCGCCACCAGCTCCGCCGGCCGCCGAAAAAATCGAACGGGCAGCGTCGCTGCCCGTTCATACCGGCTCACTCCGCCTTGCGGCGGGGCCGCGGTCGGGGCCGGCGACGAGGAGCGGCAGGCTCGGGGTCATCGCCCGGGGCGGCTGCGGTTGCTTCGGGCAGGGCCTCCGGCGCCGCCGGGGCCGCCGCCTTCGCCTTGGCCCTGGGCCGGCTGGCGCGTTTTCGCGGTGGCCGCGCTCGGCCGGCGGCCCGGGGTTCGTTCGTTCCTACCGGCGGCTCGTCGCCGGCCATTGGAACCAGCTCGAGCTCGGGCTCGGGTGCGTCGACGTGCACGACGCCGATCAACGGTACGTCCGCCATCCGCACGCCGCCGCGCGATCCCCGGCGGAAACGGACGCCGAAGCGCTGGCCGTTGCGGCCGTCCGCGTCGGGATCCAGCTGAGCGCTGTCCGCGGTGGCGATCTCTGGTGCCGGCTCGGCCGACGGCACCGACGCCCGCGCAGCCGGCGTGGCGTCGAGGTGGTGCGGGGCGATCTCGAACTCGGTATCGCTCACCTGCCGCACATCGGCGATCTCCGCATCGTTCGCTTGCCGTAGCAGCCGCAGGAAGCGCGGCATCCCCAGCAAGGGATCTTCCCGGCCGTGCAGGGCCACCATCCGGAGCCGTAGCGCCTCGTGGGCGACGGGTCCCTTGAGCTGGCCGAGCG
>DASSUE010000296.1:0-2138 GCA_035707305.1 Gemmatimonadales bacterium | reverse complement strand
TACGTCCGCGACTACGCCAAGTGCATCCTCTGCTATAAGTGCGTCGAGGCCTGCGGCAAGGACTACCAGAACACCTACGCGCTCACGGTGGCGGGCCGGGGCTTCGACGCCCGCATCTCGACCGAGTTCGCGGTCAGGCTGCCGGAATCGGCCTGTGTCTACTGCGGCAATTGCATCGCGGTGTGCCCCACCGGCGCGCTCATGTTCAAGAGCGAGCACGATCACCGGAAGGCCGGGACCTGGGACGAGAGCAAGCAGACTGTTACGCCCACGATCTGCCCGTACTGCGGCGTGGGGTGCACGCTCGAGCTGCACGTGCAGGACAACGAAATCGTGAAAGTCACGTCGCCGCTGGACCACGAGGTGACCCGCGGCAACCTGTGCATCAAGGGTCGCTTCGGCTGGCGGTACGTGCAGAACCGGCCGCCCAACGTCAAAGGCGACGGGCGGAAGTGAGGCGGAGCCGCTAGGGAACGAGCCGCTCCGGGTGGGTATACACCGTGTGGCGGCTATCGCGCGCGAATCCCACCAGCGTCAAACCCGCCTGCTGCGCTACCCGGACCGCAAGACCGGTCGGCCCCGAGATCGCCGCCATCAGTGGGGCGCCGAGCACGGTGGTCTTCTGCACCATCTCGAAGCTCGCCCGGCTGGTCACCACCACGAAGCCCGACCGCGGATCAGTCCTCCGCTTGACCAGCGCGCCGACGAGCTTGTCGAGCGCGTTGTGCCGGCCGACGTCCTCCCGCACCAATTCGACCGAACCGTCCAACGTTCCCCACGCGGCGGCGTGGATCGCGCCGGACGCGGCGTTGAGCGTCTGACGCGACGCGATCTGCTCCAGGGCCCGCTGGACCGCTGATCGACGGATAGGCGGACCGGGCGGGATCGGGTGCGGCGTCTTGAGGACCGCCGCCACGCTGTCGGCGCCGCAGATTCCGCATCCGGTGCGACCCGTGAGGCGGCGAGTCCGGCCAGCGATGACTTCTTCACGCTCGGCCGACACGGTGGCGTGGATCTCGATGCCCTGGCCATAACGGATGCACTCCACCCGCTCCAACTGGTCCGCCGACGTGATCAATTCCTCGGTGAGGCTGAATCCGAGCGCGA
Source organism: Gemmatimonadales bacterium (assembly GCA_035707305.1). GTDB lineage: Bacteria > Gemmatimonadota > Gemmatimonadetes > Gemmatimonadales > GWC2-71-9 > DASQPE01. The sequence goes on along the minus strand of DASSUE010000296.1, from coordinate 1,031 downwards.
AGTCCTCCAGGTCCTGCGGGGTCGCCATCATGACCACATGGGGGATCCCGTTGTAGACCACCGCGACCGGAGTCTCCTCGGCGATGGTTTCGGCGGCGTCGGATAGACTTCCCCGCTCCCACCGCTGCGCCCGGAGCTCGAGCAGAGGCTCGGCGTAGCCGACCCGGCCCAGCCAGAGGGGGTCTTCCATCCGTGAGATATCGGTCATCGGGCTCCGGCTCGCGATCCGGTGAATTGTGACGGATGACCGCAGGTTGCGAAGGTGGAGAAAGTGGAGAAGTGCATAGTCGTGCCGGTCAGGGACGCGGCCGGACACCTTCCGCCCATCGGGGGGCGCGCGGCGACCGGATCTCCTCATAGCCCGAGCGGTTGTACTCGGCGAACTTGCCGTCGCGGTTCCAGAGCTCCAGCACGACATCTCCCCACGCGCCATACTTGCCGCGCAGGCGACCGAACCAGAAATCTCGCTCGTCGGTGGTCAGCGCCCCGTACCGTGACCCAACGAAGACCCGTACCAGGTCAGGGGGGATCTGCTCCACGCAGTCGGCCAGGCCGTTCCGGCGCAGATCGGCGACATACAAACGCCTGAGCTCGTCCTCCGGGTTCTCCATCGGGCCGGTGGACGCACCCTCGCAGGTGAATCGGACCGGCGGGGTGGTCGTCGAATCGGACAGCGCCGCGACATCCTCGCCCGTCGGGGCCGGCTTGGGAAGGGGCCCCGGCACCGGAGCGGCCGCCGGCTCCGCGGCTGGTTTGCGGGCGGCGACGTTCGGCGGGCTCCTGACGGGCCGGGACGCCGCCGGCCGCTCCGCCCGCTGCTTGACGCGCTCCTCCAGGGCCGCCTCCCACCGATGCAGCGTGGCGCAAGTCTCGGTTCCGTCGTTCGTGATCCGGGTCCACCGCAGGGTAGCCTTGACCGTCGAACGCTCGGAATCTCCCCGCACCAGCACGTTGTAGATCGCATGGGTCGGAAGCAGCCGCCGGCCGTTGAATCGCCCGCAGTCGGCCTCCTCGCGCGCGTCGTGCCCCAC
>DASSUE010000295.1:0-2126 GCA_035707305.1 Gemmatimonadales bacterium | reverse complement strand
CGCCGACAGCTCGTCCTCGTACGAGCGGGGCGGCGGGATGCGCCGGAAGCGACATTCCCGCAGCAGACAGAGCTCGTCGTAGTCGTAGCAGATCACGCGGCCGTTCCGGGTGACGCCGAAGTTCTTGAGCAGCATGTCGCCGGTGAAGATGTCGGCGCCAGCGAGGTCCTTGATGGCGTTGCCGTAGTCCAGAATCGCGTCGCGTGCCGCTCCCGGCTCGGCGTGCTGCAAGAACAGGTTGAGCGGAGTCACCCGCCGTTCGGCGTAGCAGTGGCCGACAACGACGCGCTCACCGTCCACCACCACACTCCCTCCGGCAACCCGCTGGAGGTACGCCAGGAGGTCGTCCGGAAAGCATCGCCGGCGGAACTCGAGCCGCTCGAACTCCTGCGCATCCGCCAGCCGGCCGACCCGGTCGTGCTGGAACACGAGATGGTACTTCCCCATCACCGACCTGCGGGTGGTTTGCTTCGGGGCGCCGAAGACGTCCTTGATGATCTTGAACACCGCGTTGAAGGACGGGAGCGTGAACACTCCCATCACCATGCCCTCGTCGCCCTCGGCGAATGCGAACCGCGCGTCGGGTCGCTCGAGGTGGCGCATCAGGCTTCGGTAGAGCTCGGTCTTGCCGTGCTTGTTGTGCCCGATGGAGGTGTAGATCTCGTCCACCCGCTTATGCGGCATGATGGCGCGGAGGAAGGCCACCACCCCGCGCGGATGCGGCGCATCCACGAAGAAATAGGACCAGCTGAAGCCGAACACGATACTGGCTTCGTCTACCGTGAGGAGCACCGCGTCGAGCACGATGCCATCGGGACCGTGGAGCAGTGGAAGAACCAGGGGGATGACCTCGTCCGCACCGAGGACCCGTCCAAGGAGATAGGCGCCCTTGTTACGGTAGAACGGCGCTCGGAGGACGTCGATGGTAAGCGGTCCACCGCCCCAGCCGAGCTCCCGGAGACGGGCATCCACGACCGCGGCCCCGCGGACCGCATCGCCCTCGAGGTCGGCGTAGGGCGCAGCCCAGCCGCACGCCTCAAGCGCGCTCGCGAGCGCGCGACGGCTGCTGCCCTCGGCCCGCCACGAGTCGTAGGCCACCGGCGCGGTCCGGTCGAGCGGGCCGCTGGCGGGGAACTCAAGACACTCGATCTCGGGGTCGGCGCCCACGGTCCCGAGCACCCGCCGGGTCGCGGAGTTGTAGAACGTCTCCGCGAGCTCGGCGTCGTCCCGGCCCTCCATGAGGCCCGCGAAGATCGAGCGAGCCCGGGTCCACAAATCGCGGTCCCCGGCGCCGGCGCCAAGGCACTGGTGGAGCGCCTGCTCGCAGGCCTCGATGTGCCGCCGGTAGAGCGCGAGCCGCTCCGCGGCATCCGACTGGGTGCCGCGCCAGTCGCGGGTTTCAAATCGATGGCGGGCACGGCGCGTGACAGTCGCGAACTCGTCGGCGTACGCCTCGTACTCGCCCACAACCAGCGTGGCAGCCAGTTCCGGCCGGTTGCCGATCATTGACCGGGGGCTACCTTTCGAGCGTTCCGCCGCATGCTCCGCCTTTCACGCCGCCGCTCATGACGACCGCATCGACGCCCGCATACAAGGATCTCCCCGCTCCGACCGACGGCGAGCCGATCGTACTGCGCGAGGGACATCTCGGCGTGCCGGACACCCCGATCATCCCCTTCATCGAAGGAGACGGGACCGGACCCGACATCTGGCGGGCCTCCCGGCTGGTTTTCGACGCCGCGGTGCGGCGGGCGTACGGCGAGCGCCGGCGCATCGCCTGGTTCGAGGTGTTCGCCGGCGAAAAGGCCAAGCAGCGGATGAACAGCTGGCTGCCCGACGATACCCTTGCCGCCATCAGCCACCACCTCGTCGCCATCAAAGGCCCGCTGACCACGCCGGTCGGCGGCGGCTTCCGCTCGCTCAACGTGGCACTCCGGCAGCAGCTCGACCTGTACGCCTGCGTGCGCCCGGTGCGGTACTTCGACGGCGTCCCGTCGCCGGTCAAACGTCCCGAAGACGTAAACATGATCATCTTCCGGGAAAACACGGAAGACATCTACGCCGGCATCGAATACAAGGCCCGTTCGGCCGAGGCGCGCGCGCTGATCGAATTCCTGCGCCGCGAG
>DASSUE010000294.1:0-3537 GCA_035707305.1 Gemmatimonadales bacterium | reverse complement strand
CTCGTCGGTGGCGGTGAGAACCCACGGCGCGCCGCCGCCCAGACCGGCCTGGCGGGTGCGGGCCGGCTCTCCGAGCGAGAGCGAGGTGCGGACCCGGTGCGTCTCGGAGGCTCGACGGCGGGTCAACACCAGCGCCATTGGGTACGCCGTGGCGTCGAACGTATTGCGCTGTTCCTCGAGGTCGGCCACGACGTTGAGCGTCGCTTCGGAGGCGAGCGCGTGCCGCGCGCGAGCCGCGTATCCCGCTGTGGCGAGCTTGGCGGGGACCAGCATGGCGAGCACGCCGTCAGGGCGCACCAGCTCGAGACCGCGCTCGACAAAGGCGAGCGACAGATCGGGCCGGTGCCCGAACCCGCGCCCACTGGAGCGCCACCAGCGGTAGCGGGCGGCGAGCCGCGAGCGTTGGCCGGGAGGAATCTGCTCCGCGCGAACCCAGGGCGGATTACCGACCACCAGGTCAAAGCCGCCGGCTGCCATGACGTCGGCGAAGTGTACCTCGCATCGAAACCACGGCAGCTCACCGTCGCGGCCAAGCTTTCGGCGAGCGACGCGAAGCGCCTGGCGTTCGGCTCGGAGAGCCGACAGCTGACGGCGCAACGGCGGATCGAGCCCTCGCCGGCCGCCGAACAGCGTGGATCCCTGGGCATCGGCGAGGCAGGCGGCGATGCGGTGCTCGAGCGACGCTTCCGCCGCCACCAGCGACTGGGCCAGGATCGCCGACTCCGTTCGGCGGAGCTCGCGGGCGAGCGCCCGTTTTGCCGATCCCGTTTCGCCCGCGAACCGGGAGCGCAGGTGGCGGAGCCGCCCCGTGAGCAGCGAGCGCGACACCGGAAGCGGAATGCTGAGCTGGTCGACCAGGCTGTCGCCCTGGCGAACCAGCGCGTCCAGGTTCGGGAGAGGAGCGACCTTCTCGGGTGAATCCGCGCTGTCTTCGGCAAGCACCGCGAGCCACAACCTGAGCTCGGTGAGTCGCACGGCCGCGGCGTTCAGGTCCACGCCGTAGAGTGAGCGTTTGAGAACTCGCCGCCGGACGCCCGGACGACCGGACGCGGAAAGCAGCTCGAGCGCGCCTAGCAAGAAGGCACCGGACCCAACCGCAGGATCCAGAATCGTGATAGCCCTGAGCGCTCTCAGCGTGGTCGCGTCGGGTTCCTGTAGCCGACGCTCAGCCTCGGATTCGCCGCAACCGAGCCGCCCCGCGAGCCAGACGGCAACCGCTCCGCCCACCAGAGAGCTCACCAGCGGCGCCGGCGTGTAGAAAGTCCCGCTTTGACGCCGCACCGCGGGCTCCATGACACCTTCGAACACGCGGCCCAGCATTTCCGGCGCGATGAGGCCGGGCCGATTGCGCTCCTCGGCGGTGAAGTGAAACCGCTCGAACAGACTGTCGAACGCGTCGCGCCAGAGGGCGTTGGGAAGCACATGCTTCCCGCGGCGTTCCAGGCCGTGCGGCTCGAACAGCCCGCCATTGAGAAACGGGATGCGGCCGAACCGGCGCGGGACGTGGCCTCGGGCCGAGACGGGACGGTTGAGGGTGCCGAAAAACAGCGGCTCGAGCAGATCGCGATGCAGGTGGCGCCCGTCGGCGAGACAGCGATCGACTGCACGCGCGAGGAAGTCGGGCCGGGCGTCAAGCCACCCCTTGCTTTGGACGAAGTACAGGAACAGCACGCGGGTCAGGTGGAGCAGCGCCAGGGCGTGACGCTCGCCCTCGGGGCGGGACACCGGCAGCGCCGCGGACATCCGGTCGAGCGTGCATCGGAATGCTCGAAAGAAGCGCCGGCCAACGGCTTCGCCCTCGAGCGCTTCGGCCGCCCGGGCGGCGTACGCGAGCGGCCCACCGGTTGCAGTGGCCGGCGAGGCGAGCCGTTGCAGACAGGAGAGCGCCAGCTGGCCGGGAGCCGTGAGGCTCAAGCTGAGCACCGGGAGTTCGCCGAAGGCGACCGCTGCCGCCAGCCGTCGCTCGCCGGGGTCGATCGCGAACGCAGCCGCGATGCGGCCCCTGGCCCGAAGCCGGCGGGCGAACGTCAGCGCGGCACGCTCCGCTCCGGCGGCCTCGACGCCGTACCAGTAGAACTCGCCGGTGGTGCCGATCAGCGCTGCCCGACCGGCTGATGTCCAGGCGCAAGGCGGCGCTTCCTCAAAGGTCGGCCGATGGCCCAGCGCGGCGACCAAGCGGGGGAGGTCGGCGAGGTGCCGCAACTGGAGCAGGACATCGGCGAGCTGCACTGGACTGGATCCCGATTGGGATCGCGCACGTTGCCGCCGACGTCGCCGCGAGGCGGTATCGCCGTCGCGCCGCCGGTGGCGGAACAACCGCGGACCCGCTACCATCACAGCCCGCGACATCGCGGCGGAAACGGATCACCCCAGTCCCATGAACCTCATGCGATCCTCGCTCATCGTTTGCCTGCTTCTCTCATCGCCCGTGACCGCTGGAGCGCAGGGCACGGCGGCCCAGGCGGTGACCGCATCACCGAGCGACAGCGGGACCTTCGTGATCCGCCATGGGGCCGATACCGTGGGGACCGAGGAATTCACCCGTACCGCCCAAGCGCTCGAAGGGCGGCTGCTGTTCAAGGCCTATCGATTTCTCTCGGAGCGGTATCGCGCGGTCATCGGCCCGGATGCCACCCTTCCGCTGATCGAGGTCACGGTCCGCAACGGGCCGGATTCAGGGAAGGTGCAGGCCAAGTTCAGCCAGCGGACTCGAGTGATTTTCCGCGATGACAGTGTCGCAGTGGACGATGCGGGCGGGCGTGGTCTCAAGACCTTGGTGCTCGGTACCGAGCGCGGCGCCATGCCGTACATCAACCTCTCGTTCGCCCTGCTGGAGCAGGCGGTTCGCCGCGCCCGCGCCCTGGACGCGGCGGGTAGCGAGGTTCCGCTGTTCAACTTGAGCGGCACCGACAAGGCAAGCGGCCAGACGGTCCGGGCGAAGGTCGCGCCTCTCGGTGCCGACTCGGTGAGCGTCTCGATCGGAAGCGTGAATTTCCGATTGCGGGTGGATCCTGACGGGAGAGTGCTGGGGGGCGGAATCCCCGCTCAGAATCTCTTCGTCGAGAGGATGCGTTAGGGGAATCAATCCACCCTGTACGTGCGCCCCTTCCATTCGACGGCACGCCGGCCGCGAACCAGCGAGCGCGCCGCGATGAACAGCACGACGGCCGCGCCCAGCGGGAACCCCAGTCCGTACCAGGGTGGGATCTTCATCCCGTAACAAACCAGCATCCAGAACACCGCTGATAGGGTGGTCGCGACAACGGCCGCGGCCGCAAGCCCATCCGGCAGGGCCGCTCCCGACAGGCTCCATGCCAGCCCAACCGGCGGCAGCAGCCAGAACAGCAGGGGGGCCGCGAGCAGCAGCGGCACCAGGCCCCGCAGCACCGGCTCTTCCGGAAAACTCCGCAACGCGCCGAGATAGATGTTCTTCGACCATCCTTCGATCAGGTGAGCGAGGCTGCGGTACATGCGGGTTTCGATCAGCGTGGTCGCGTGCGCGAACCAGAGCTTTCGCCCCTGAGACACGCAGCGCTG
>DASSUE010000293.1:0-27496 GCA_035707305.1 Gemmatimonadales bacterium | reverse complement strand
GGCGTGGTCCGTCGCGGGGATCCTGGGCCCGGTGCTGGTCAACTACATCCGCGAGGCACAGATGGAGCAGGGCGTGCCGGCAGCGCAGGCGTACAACGTCACGATGTACATCCTGGCTGCGTTGCTGGTGGTGGGTTTCTTCTGCAATCTTGCGGTTCGGCCGGTCGCCGAGCGCCACTACATGGCGGAGACCGAGCCCGACGGCCTGGCAGCACCCGCAGCGGCCGCGCCGACGTAAGTCCATGAGGAGATGAACGGAGAGGATATGGCGGAACCGGAACGCCCGGGAAATTGGGGCCTCGTCGTCCTCGCGTGGCTCGCCGTGGGGCTCCCGCTCGCGTGGGGCGTGTTCGTGACGCTGCAGAAGGCAGCGCTGCTCTTTAAGTGAGTGGGGTCAGTTTGTTACAAAGTATTACTGCCATCTATAAGTCACACCAAATGAGGTAGTTACGTTGACGTTCCAGCTGCCGGCTGTTGCACCAGGGCGGCCGAGAATGATGCAGAGGAGCGCCTATCGGCCTTGACTCCGGGGCGGTAAGCCTCATCTTGTAGAGCCTCATTCCACACGGTGCAATGCGTCTTGGCGCCTCCCTCTGGGCGTCGAGTGTCTCGCGAAGCCAGCGAGCTCGTGCAATGAGGGTCCAACGGTCGGACCCGACGCCCGCCTGTCCAGGCGGGACTGACGTTTCCATAGCACCAGACTTATCCAAGGAGAACGGAGCCATGCGCATCACGTCCCGGTGCTGGGTCGCCGCTCTGCTCGTGTATGCGCCGAGCGTTGTGGGAGCCCAGTCCCCCGGGGGAGGTCAGGATCAAGGCAGCTGGACAATCTATGGCGGCAACTACTGGCAGCAGCGGTACTCGAAATCGAACAAGATCAACACCAAGAACGTCGCGCAGCTGGTGCCGCGCATGGTGTTCCAGACCGGCATCTCCAAGCTCGGCTCGTTCGAGAACACCCCGATCGTCGCCGATGGCAAGATGTACGTGACCACGCCGTACAACACGGTGATGGCCTACGACCTCAAGACCCGCAAGGAGATATGGCGCCACGAGCACAAGCTCGGGACCACCATCTATTGCTGCGGCCCCAACAATCGCGGCGTCGGCATCCACGGCCCGCACATCTACATGGGCACGCTGGACGCGCGGCTCCTCGCGTTCAACCGGGACGACGGCAAGGTCCTCTGGGACATCGAAGTGGCCGATCCCACGTACGGCTACAGCATCACGCATGCCCCGCTGGTGATCGGCGACAATGTGATCGTGGGCGTCTCCGGCGGCGAATACGGGATCCGCGGCCACGTGACCGCGTATAACGCCGTCACCGGCAAGCAGGTCTGGCGCTGGTACTCGATCCCGGCGCCGAAGGGCGATCCGACCTTCGACGACAAGGCGCCGAACGGCTGGTTCGGCCAGTGGGTCAAGACCACGCCGGAAGGCGACAACCTGAACCGTGACATCGCCAAGGAGAAGGCGGACAGCGCCAAGCACGCCGACGCGTGGAAGACCGGCGGCGGCGGGGTGTGGATGACGCCGGCGTATGACCAGGAGTCGAACACGATTTTCCTGGCCGTGGGGAATCCCTCGCCCGATCTGGACGGCAGCATCCGCCCGGGTGACAACTTGTACACCGACGCCGTTGTGGCGATCGACGCCACCAACGGCAAGACCAAGTGGTACTACCAGACCGTGCCCCACGACGTCTGGGACCTCGACGCGGTGTCGCCGCCGGTGGTGACGACGCTCGACGGCAAGAAAGTCGTGGTGCACGCGGGCAAGACCGCCTGGGTGTACATCCTGGACGCGGCGACGGGCAAGCTGGTGCGGAAGAGCCAGAACTTCACGCCGCAGGAGAACATGTTCGCTCTGCCGACGCCCGAAGGCACCCGGATGCTGCCGGGCGCGAACGGCGGCGCCGAGTGGTCGCCGATCTCGAACGATCCGCAGCTCAACTACGTATACGTGGCGGGGCTGCACCAGCCGATGCACTACAAGACCCACAACGCGCCCTGGGAGAAGGGCCGCCTGTGGCTGGGCTCGGCGTTCGTGGCCATTCCGGGCGAGCAGCAGTACGGGCTGTTCAGCGCGATCGACCTCAAGTCCGGCAAGATCGCGTGGCAGAACAAGGTCGAGCAGCCGATGATGGGCGGCGCGCTGTCCACCGCGGGCGGCCTGACGTTCACCGGCGAAGGCAACGGCAACTTCAACGCGTACGATTCGAAGTCTGGAAAGCTGCTCTGGCAGTTCCATGCCGGCGCGGGCTGCAACTCCGCACCGATGAGCTTCGAGTTCGGAGGGGAGCAGTTCATCGGCGTGGCGTGCGGCGGAAACTTCCAGCTCAGCTTCCCGCTGGGTGACGCCGTGTTCGTCTTCGGGCTCCCGAAGCCGTTCCAGGCGGCGTCGGCACGCTGAGCGGCATGGACGGTGGGAGGGTCCGGCCCCGGCCGGGCTTCCCACCGGGCATTGCCTGACATCGTGAAATTGCATACCGTATAAATATCCAGCGACGTATCCGTCCGACGTTTTTGTCGTCCGTCACAAGGAGGTGACACCCCTCGGAAGCCATTCGTTTGCACATCCGGAGTCCGGCGATTCCTGCCGGGCGGTTGGTGCAGTCTCGTAGTGGCGGTTCGTGGACCAGTCCAACTCAACGCGAGGTAAACGCACCTATGAAGCGGATCGGCCTGGTTTGTATGGGGCTGGCGCTGGCGGCGAACACCGCCAACGCGCAGCTCACGATGCAGATGAGTAATGGATGGACGTTCACGTTCGCCGGGAACGTGAACACCTTCATCTATTATGAGAACAGCAACAACGGCACCACCGTCACCCCGGGAGGCCTGGTCCCCCCCGGCGACCTGCTGAACCAGACCCGCCTGACCGTCGGCCTGCTGCCCGCGTTCGCGGTGTTCGACGCCAAGGGCAAGGAGGGCAACACCGACCTCGGCGTGCACTTCGGGTTCGCCCCCAACGTTCACTGCTCGGCTGGCGTGAACGACTGCTTCGGGGCCCAGATCGACATGCGTCAGGTGTTCCTCACCGTCGGCGGCAGCTGGGGTCAGCTGCTCGTCGGCCGCGAGCTCGGCCTGTACCAGCGCCAGAACATCCTGACCGACCAGACGCTGTTCGGCGTAGGCGGCACCGGCCAGGGCGGCCCGGGCACCGGGTTCGGGACCACGCTCGGCCGCATCGGATATGGTTACATCTATCCGAACTTCCGCGCCCAGATGACGTACTCGACGGCGGCCGGCCGGCCGTACCAGTTCTCCATCGGCGTGTTCGAAGCCGCGAGCAACGGCCCGTACGAGTTCATCCAGATGCCGCGGCTCGAGTCCGAGTTCACCTACTCGGCCAGCGGGTTCAAGGGCTGGCTCGGCGGCAGCATCAACCGCACCAAGAGCGCGCCCACCGGTGGTGAGTCGTTGACGGCGTGGGGCGGCGCGGCCGGCCTCCGGTACGAGGCCGCGGCGTTCTCGGTCACCGGTTCCGGCTACTATGGCAAGGGCATCGGCACCACGCTGTTCACGAACCTCGGCTCGTGCTCGGCGGCTGTGCTCGGGTGCGGCGCCAACGGGAGCGATGACGCCCGGACCTCGTACGGATATATCGGCCAGGTCACGGTGACGCCGCCCAACAGCAAGGTCACCATCGCGGGCAGCTACGGCTCCAGCATCCTGCAGGAGTCCGATGTCGAGGAAGCGGCGGGCGCTGAGTTCAAGACCGAGAACACCCTTATCTCGGGCGGCGTGTACTTCCAGGCCACCAAGTCGCTCAAGGTGGTCGGCGAGTTCAATTACGCCTGGACCAAGGAAAAGGTCAGCGATCCGGCGAAGAACAGCAGCTTCGCCCCGGCCTTCGGTTTCATGCTCTTCTTCTAAGCGGTCCTGTTATACTGTGGTACCTGCGAGCGACCCTCTTCGGAGGGTCGCTCCGTTTCCACCCAACATCGAGGTGCCCTTCGGATGACGATCCGCGCGATGCTGCTCACGCTGGTGCTGGCCGCCGGGTGCAGCCGGTCCATGATCTCGTCGCTGAACGCGCGCAGCACCCTCACCCCACCTGACGCGTTCGACTGCGTGATGAAAGCGTTCGAGGCCGAAGGGTTCCGACGGGTCTCGTACGACAAGGACGAGCTGCGCACCGCCGCGCGCCGCGTCAATCCCAAGTACACCGTCTCGAACGTGAGTTTTCAGAAGGCATACGATCAGCTCGAGGTGGACATCAACAGCGGCAGCTCCGGCGAAACCGAGATGGCGGTAAAGGCGTCGACCATTGCGGAATATTTCAGCCAGGCGGGTCAAACGTACGAGACGATGAAGACCTCGGCCGAGGCGCAGGAAGCCGCCCGCACGATCGCGAGCCGCTGCGGGGGGTGATTATCTTGACGGCGTGACGACGGCTCCGCTGGTCCATCTGACCCGCTCTCCCAGCGCCCCTGCTCCGCCTCTCGCCGCCCGAAAACCCGGCTGGCTCAAGGTGAAGGCCCCGGGCGGTCCCAACTATCTGCAGCTCCGCGGCATGATGCGCGAACTTGGCCTCCACACCGTTTGCGAGGAGGCCAGATGCCCCAACATCGGCGAATGCTGGGACCATCGCGCCGCCACGTTCATGATCCTGGGCGACGTCTGTACCCGGAACTGTGCCTATTGCGCCGTCGCTCACGGGACGCCGAAGCCCTACGATCCCGCCGAGCCGGCCCGACTCGCCGAGGCCGTGGCCCGGATGGAACTGCGCCACGTCGTCATCACGTCGGTCGATCGGGACGACCTGCCCAACGGCGGCGCCGAGGCGTTCGCGGCCTGCATTCGCGAAATCCGATCCCGACTGCCGGACACGTCGGTCGAGGTGCTCATCCCCGACTTCAAGGGGTCGGAGCGCGCCCTCGCGATCGTGCTGGACGCTGAGCCGGATATCCTCAATCACAATCTCGAGACGGCGGAGCGGCTGTACCGGCTGGCCCGCCCAGGCGGCCGCTACGATCGCGCGCTCGCCTTGCTCGCCGGCGCCCGGCAACTCGCTCCCGACGCCGTCACCAAGTCGGGCGTGATTCTGGGAATGGGTGAAGAGTGGGACGAAGTCCTCTCCTGCATGCGGGATCTCCGCCGGAGCGACGTCAACATCCTCACGCTGGGCCAATATCTCCGGCCCTCCGACGGCCACCTGCCCGTCGCGCGCTACTACACGCCCGATGAGTTCGCCGAGCTGCGCGACCTGGGCATGGCAATGGGATTCCGCCACGTCCAGGCCAGTCCGCTCACCCGCTCGTCCTATCACGCGTGGGATCAGGCGGAGCGAGCGGGAGTGGGCGGGAGCGGGCGGCAATGGGCGGAAGCAACGTAATGGCGAGCAACACCACCGAGCGCCGGCTCCGCCCCCGCACTGCGCCCAAGCCGTTCGACCCGGCGCTGGCCGATCAGTACCGCACCTGGCTTCGCCAGATGATGGTAATCCGCCGCTTCGAGGAGAAGGCGGGCGAAGCGTACAGCCTGGGCAAGATCGGCGGGTTCTGCCACCTCTACATCGGGCAGGAAGCCGTCGCGGTCGGCAGTATCGCCGCGTTGCGCGCCGACGACTACATCACCTGCTCCTATCGGGAACACGGACACGCGCTCGCGCGGGGCATCTCGTCCCGCGCCGTGATGGCCGAGCTGTTCGGCAAGGCGGCCGGCTGTTCCGGCGGCAAGGGCGGTTCGATGCACCTCTTCGATGCCTCGCTGGGGTTCCTCGGCGGGCACGCCATCGTAGGCGGGCACCTGCCCCTCGCGACCGGGATGGCCTTCGCCGCCAAGTACCGCAACTCCGACCAGGTCGCGGTTTGCTATTTCGGCGAAGCCGCCGTGAACAACGGAGCGTTCCATGAGTCGCTCAACATGGCCGCGCTCTGGAAGCTGCCCTGCATCTACATCTGCGAGAACAACCGCTATGGGATGGGCACGGCGCTCGAGCGCGCCAGCGCCATCTATGACATCTCGGAGCGCGCCTCCTCGTACGACATGCTCAACGAGGTCGTGGACGGGCAGGACGTGCTGGTCATGAAGAACGCGATGGACCGCGCCGTCGACCGGGCCCGGACCGCCCGCGCGCCGACCTTGCTCGAGGTGCGCACCTATCGCTTCATGGGCCACTCGATGTCGGATCCCATCCATGGGCACTACCGCACCCGCGAGGAGGTCGAAGAGCACCGCAAGCGGGATCCCATCGCACTCTGGTCCCAGAAGCTGATGGCCGAAGGAATCATAGATGAGGCCGCGGTGCGCGGCATGGATGCCGAAGTGATGGCCGAAGTAGGGGACGCCTACGAGTTCGCCGACTCCGCGCCGGACCCGGAGCTTTCGGAGCTCTGGACCGACGTGTATGCGGAATAGGCGGGAACAGGCGACCTGATGCCAACCCTCACGTACCGCGACGCCCTCAACCAGGCCCTCCGCGAAGAAATGCGCCGGGACGACCGGGTGTTTCTCATGGGCGAAGAAGTGGGCACCTATCAGGGGGCGTACAAGGTCAGCCGCGGGCTGCTCGAGGAGTTCGGTCCCATGCGCGTGGTCGACACGCCCATCACCGAACTGGGATTCGCCGGCGTCGGCGTGGGAGCGGCGATGGTCGGGCTCCGGCCGGTCATCGAGTTCATGACCTGGAACTTCGCGCTCCTTGGCGTCGATCAGCTCGTCAACAACGCCGCGAAGATGCGCTACATGTCCGGCGGCCAGGTCGGCGTTCCGATCGTGTTTCGCGGACCGGGCGGCGCGGCGCTGCAGCTCGGCGCGCAGCACTCGCAAGCCTTCGAGAGCTGGTATGCCCACATCCCCGGGCTCAAGGTCGTGGCGCCGGCCACCCCGGCCGATGCCAAAGGCCTGCTCAAGGCCTCGATTCGGGACGAGAATCCGGTCGTGTTCATCGAAGGGGAGATGCTGTACAACGCGAAGGGCGAGGTCCCCGATGGTGAGCACGTCGTACCGCTGGGCGTCGCCGAGGTGAAGCGCGCCGGCGCCGACGTGACGATCGTCTGTCACTCCAAGACCGTCGCGGTAGCTCTCAGGGCCGCCGAGCAGCTCGCGGCCGACGAGGTGGACGCCGAGGTGCTCGACCTGCGGACCATCCGCCCGCTGGACCAGGCGACACTCCTCGAATCGGTGGGGAAGACGCACCGCTGCGTCGTGGTCGAGGAGGGCTGGCCGTTTGCCGGGGTCGGCGCCCAGGTGGTCGATCTGCTTCAGCGGGAGGCATTCGACCAGCTCGATGCGCCGGTTCTCCGCGTCACCGGCGCCGATGTCCCCATGCCGTACAACAAGCGCCTCGAAAAGGCGGCGAAGCCGGATGCCGACAAGGTGACCGAGGCGGCGAGAAAGGTGTTGTACCTCTAGATGCCGACCAAGGTCGTCATGGAGGCGCTCTCCCCCACCATGGAGGAGGGTCGCCTCGTCGAGTGGAAGAAGCAGGCAGGGGAGCCGGTCGCGGTGGGCGACGTGCTGGCGGAAGTCGAGACCGACAAGGCCGTGATGGAGCTGGTGGCACGGGTCGGCGGGGTGTTGCTTCGCCACACGGTGGAGGCGGGCGCGACCGTGCCGGTGAGCGCCGAGGTCGCGGTGATCGGCGAGCCGGGTGAAGCAGTCTCCGCGGCCAAGCAGCCCGCAGCTGCTCCAAAAGCGGCGGAGGAGCAAGCGACGCAGCCGGCGCCTGGCCGGAACCAACCGGTGTCGATGCCGCCCGCGCCCTCACCCGACGCCGACGGTGCTTCCGCGGCCACCCCGGTGTCCGGTGCAGCCGCGGCACCTCCGGCACCTTCGCCACCCGGGACCCCGGCCGACCGGTTGAGAGCCTCCCCGCTGGCACGTCGGATCGCCGCCGAACGGGGCATCGACTTGGCGGCGGTTCAGGGATCCGGACCCGAGGGTCGAGTGATCGCCCGGGATCTCGAGGCCGCTCCGGTTAGGACACCCGCCGGGCCCACCGTCGCCGAGCCTGCGCGGCAGCCCCCCGCTCCGCTTCCGTCGTCCGGATTCACCGACGTTCCGCTGACCCAGATCCGGAAGACCATCGCCCAGCGACTGGCGCAGTCGATCGGGCCGATCCCGACGTTCTACCTCACGACCGAAGTGGATATGGAGCGCACTGCCGAGCTTCGCACGGCCCTCCCAGAGGACGGACGCCCATCGTTCAACGACATCATCATCAAGACCACTGCGATGGCGCTCCGCCAGCACCCGATGGTGAACGCATGGTGGCAGGACGACCGGATCCGGCAATGGCACGACATCCACGTCAGCATGGCGGTCGCCATCGACGACGGGCTCATCACACCGGTGATCCGCCACGCCGACCAGAAATCGCTCCGCGCCATCTCGGCCGAGGCGAAGGATCTGGCCAGCCGGGCGCGGGAGCGGAAGCTGGCGCCGGACGAATACACCGGCGGCACCTTCTCGGTCTCCAATCTTGGCATGCTCGACATCGACGAGTTCACCGCGGTGATCAATCCGCCCGAGGCCGCGATCCTGGCGGTAGGGAGAATCGTTGCCAAGCCGGTCGATCACGAAGGCCAGGTGCAGGTACGTCGCCGGCTCCGGGTGACGCTCTCGTGTGATCACCGGATCGTGGACGGCGCGACCGGGGCGATGTTTCTCAAGACGCTCAAGCAGATGCTGGAAAATCCGCTGGCCTTGGTCTGGTAGCTCTCTTTCTGGGGGAGATGTGGCGACCTTCGACGTGATCGTGATCGGCGGCGGACCCGCCGGCTATGTGTGCGCCATCCGCTGCGCCCAGCTCGGCCTCAGCACGGCGGTCGTAGAGCGGGAGAAGCTCGGTGGTGTGTGCGTCAACATCGGGTGCATCCCCACCAAGGCGCTGCTGCACAGCGCGTACATCCTCAATACCATCCGGCACGGCGCCAAGGATCTGGGCATCGAGACCGGGGAGGTCAAGGCCGACTACGGAGTGGCGATGCGGCGGTCGCGCAAAGTGTCGGAACAGAACTCGCGCGGAGTCGAGTCGCTCATGAAGAAGCACAAGATTACCGTGCTCAAGGGCGATGGGACACTCCAGAAGGGCAAGCAGGTTCAGGTCGGGGGCGAGACCCACACCGCGAGCAAGGCGGTAGTGATCGCGACGGGGTCGCGCACCAAGGGTATCCCGCAGATCGGCCTGGAGATCGACAAGGCAACCGTCATCAGCTCCGATGAAGCGTTGTTCCTCGAGCGCACGCCCGCATCGATCGCGATCGTCGGTGCTGGAGCCGTGGGTTGCGAGTTCGCCGACATCTTCAATGCATTCGGCAGCCAGGTCACGTTGATCGAGGTGTTGCCCCGCATCCTCCCGCTGGAAGACGGCGAGGCCTCGGACGCGCTGGCCAAGGCATTCCGGAAGCGCAACATCGCCATGCACGTCGGCGCCAAGGTCACGAAGGCGACGGTCAGCAAGGACAAGGCGGTGCTCGAGCTGGAGGCGGCAGGCAAGACGCTCACCGTGGAGGCCGAGAAGGTGTTGATGGCCGCGGGGCGCGCGGTGAACACTGAAAGGCTGGGGCTGCCCGAGGCGGGCGTCCAACTGACCGAACGGGGATTCGTCAAGGTGGATCCCGCGACGTTGGAAACGAGCGCGCCGGGTGTCTATTGCATCGGCGACGTGGCGGGACCCCCGATGCTGGCGCACAAGGGAAGCCGCGAGGGCGTGCACGTGGCGGAGCTCGTCGCAGGGCACCGTCCCCGCCCCATCGACTACCGCAACGTCCCCAGCGTGACCTACTGTCACCCCGAGGTGGCGAGCGTCGGTCTCAGCGAGCAGGACGCGAAGGCCAAGGGTCTCGACGTCAAAGTCGGGCGCTTTCCCTTCAGCGCCAACGGTCGTGCCCGCACGGCGGGCGAGACCGACGGCTTCGTGAAGATCGTTCGCGACACGAAGTACGGGGAGATCATCGGCGCGCACATCGTGGGATCGCACGCCTCCGAGCTGATCCACGAGCTGGTCGTCGCCAAGACCAACGAATACACCGTCGAGGAAGTGGACCTCGCGATCCATGCCCACCCGACGCTTTCCGAGGCCATCGCGGAGGCCGCCCTCGACTCCCTCGGCCGGGTGATTCACATCTGAATCCGGTCCGCCTCGCACTCTGCTCACTCGCCGCCGGCGCCTTCACCGGCGCCACGGTCGCCTGCATCACCGCACTGGGGTTCGGCATGCTGGGGCCGCGCACCCAGCAGCCGGGTGCGACCCATGTCGTGTTGCTGATCGTGGGCATGATCGGCGGGCCGCTGCTCGGAGCACTCATCACGTACTGGCTGCTCGCCCCGCTCGTATCGCTGTACCGTCGCGGGGCGCTTGCCATCGTGAGCGGGTTCGCCGCCTTCCTGTTCATGTTCGCCGGCATGCCGGTGCATCAGGCGTTCGGACAGACCGGTCTCGCGATGTTCACCCTCTTGTTCGCCGCGGCGGCGGCGGCGTTCTTCGGCCGCGCGCGAGACGCGGCGCGGGCCGGGTGATGCGGGCGCTGCGCGTGGTGGATCTCGGACGCCGTCGGTACGGCGAAATTCTGCTGCTGCAGCGATCGCTAGTTGAGCATCGCGTCGCCGACCGGAGCGGGGACGATCTACTGCTGCTGGTCGAGCACGAGCCGGTTGTCACCCTTGGCCGGGGCTCCCGCGCCGCCAGCCTGCCGGTGGCGCCGGCAGAGTTGGAGCGACGCGGTCTGGACGTGTTCGCGGTCGAGCGTGGCGGTGATGTGACCTGGCACGGACCAGGCCAGCTCGTCGGCTATCCGATCCTGGACCTGACCAGATTCCGGCCGGACCTCCATTGGTATCTGCGCTCGCTCGAGCAGGTGCTGATCGAAGCACTTGCCGAGCTCGACCTTCCAGCGGAACGAAACCCGGGGCTCACCGGCGTCTGGACCCGAGGGCGGAAGATCGCCAGCATCGGCATTTACGTGCGGCAGTGGATCACCCTCCACGGCTTCGCCCTCAACGTCGAGACCGACGCTCGGGCGTTCGATTCGATCGTGCCCTGCGGCATCCACGGCGTCACGATGACCAGCCTCGCCGCGGAACTCGGCCGCCCGCAGGACGGCACGCTCTGGGATCGAGCCCGCGACGCCGTGGTAACCGCGATGGGGCGTGCCCTCGATCTCACCCCGCTCTGGTCCAAGACGGCCGACGTGCTCGGCCCCGCCGTCACCACCCCAGCCTAGTCAACCGCAGTGAGCGGAACCGCGCGCGGGCCGGATCGCGATCGCCTGCCCCCCGGTCGGATCGTGACCAAGAAGTGGCCTGTGTTGCACTTCGGGACGGTACCGACAGTCGATCTGGCCGCATAGCGATTCGAAGTCAGCGGTGCGGTCGAGCGGCCGTTCTCCCTTTCGTGGGCTGAGCTGCAGGCGCTGCCGCGGCAAACCACGCTGTGTGACATCCACGGTGTGACCGCGTGGAGCCGGTTCGACAATGCGTTCGAGGGCGTGCCGGTAGCGCCGTTCCTCCCTCGCGCGGCGCCGCGCCCCGAGGCTCGGTTCGTGCTGGTCCACGGCGAGCACGGCTTCACGACGAACCTTCCGCTCGCCGTACGGTCGCCCCGACCCCGCGCGCATGGGTCGCGGCCCGCGGCGGTGATGCGGCATACGGCCGACCCGTTGCCTTTGGCCCGCCGACCGATCATCCTCAACGGCATGACGGATGCAACGAAGCGCCCCGCCACGGAGGCGCAGGCGGACCAGCGCATTCAAGACATCCTGCGAGCGGCGGAGAGCTGGTCGCGGGAAGCCCCGGCAGCGTTGCTGCCGGCGATTCGTGCGGTCTGCATCCGACTCGCGGAGATGGTCGCCGATCAGCGGCATTATCTCGCGCCGCTGCCGGAGCCGCAGGAGTCGGAACGCAGGACCGTGCTCAGCCTCGTGGCCGATCGACTCCGCTCACCGGCGGTTACGCGCGGACTCGAAGGGCATCTGGCGGCGCTGGCCGATCTCGAGCTTCGCTCGACTGGTTCGTGGGCGGCGGTGGATTCGGCGCAGACTGAGTGGATCACCACCGCGATCCGGTATCTGGAAGGCGAGGCAATGAAGCTGCCCGCCCCGGACCGTCCCGACCCGTACTGGGCCGACGACGTCGTGGCGGGCATCATCGCGTCGGTACGCGCGCTCATTGGCGTCGACGAGCTGCATGCGCGCACCGAAGCACGCTATTCCGGAGGGTTCAAGCGGCCGCTCGAAGATGATGAATCGGGAGGGAGTGGCCGCGAGTAGCGACGCTCCGGCCGGAGCGTCGAAGCCTACGCTTCCACCGCCTGCGCCACCGTTTCGTCGTGCTCCCGCCCCGGCTCACCGGGCTGCTCCCGCCGACCAACCGCCCCTTTCTCCGCGAACAGCGCGAAGAAGCGCCCGAACACTTCGATCCCCTGCCACAGCTGCTCGAGGTTGAGCTTTTCGTTGGGCGAATGCAAGCCGTCGTCCGGCAGCCCGATGCCGGTGAGAATCACGGGCGCGCCCGACAGGCCCAGCTCCGGCACGATCGGAATCGACCCGCCTGCGCGTGCGCGGACCGCTTTCCTGCCTACCACGCTCTCGAACGCCTCGTCGAGGACGTCGAACGCAGGATGGGTGGTGTCGACCTGCACCGGATCCCCGCCGTGCAGGTGCTTCACCTCGACCTCGGCGTACTTGGGGGCCAGATCGCGGACCGCCCGGGTGAGCTGCTTCTGCACCTTGTGCAGCTTTTGTCCCGGCGCGAGCCGCAAGCTCACCTTAGCGGTGGCTTGGGCGGGAATGACCGTCTTGGCCCCATCGCCGGTGAATCCGCCGCGAATGCCGTGGATCTCCAGCGTCGGCAGTGCCCAGACTCGCTCGAGGACCGTATACCGCTTGAGGCCGGTGAGCGCCCGACCGGTCACCTCCTCGTCGAGAAATCGCTGCTTGTCGAACGGAAGCCGCTTCCAGGCCTTGAGCTCGGACTTCGTGGGTGCATCCACGTCCTTGTACACCCTGGGGATCTGAATCTCACCGTCTTCGTCCTTGAGCCGCGAGAGCAGCCGCACCAGTGTCTCCAGCGCGTTGGGTGCAACGCCACCATACGTGCCGGAATGGAGATCCCGCTGCAGCGTGCGGACCGAAATCTCGGCATAGCAGAGGCCGCGAAGCGCGGTGTACACGGCCGGAATGCCGGGGGCGTAGAACGCCATGTCACACACCAGCGCCGCGTCGGCCTGGGTCCGCCACGGCTCCTGGCGCAGGAGATCGAAGATGACGTGCCCGCCGCACTCCTCCTCGCCCTCGAAAATGAAGCGCACGTTGAGGGGCGGACCCCCCTGCGCATCCCGCGCCGCTTCGTAGGCCTTGAGCAGGCAATACACCTGGCCCTTGTCGTCGGCGGCGCCGCGTGCGTACAACCGCCCATCGCGGACCTTTGGCTCGAAGGGCGGCGTGGTCCACTCGTCCAGCGGGTCAGGCGGCTGAACGTCGTAGTGTCCGTAGATCAGCAACGTGGGTTTGTCCGGTACGCCAGGGCTTTCCGCCCAGACAACGGGGTGGCCGCGGCCCTCGATGAGCCGCACGGTGGGGCATCCCAGCCGTCCCAGCTCCCGGGTGAGCCAATCCGCCGCTGCCCGGCAGTCGGCCGCATGTTCGGGCAGCGTGCTGACGCTCGGAATCGAAAGGAACTCGCGGAGCTCGCGAAGCAGCCGGTCGCGCTCCCGCGATACAAAGCTGGTATCCATGGTCGCGAAAGCTACACCGAATCGTCGCACGCGGGAGAGCCGCCGCTGCGACCGTCGTGCGGGTGACCGCACTCACAGAATGTGATGGAACGGACCTGTAACCTGCTGCCTTGGCGGTTTCTTGCAGCGTTTCACATATCCCGGCCGGCGGCGCCGGCACAGCTGTCATAGGAGGACGGACATGCAGAGCACTTCGAAGGCCTTCGCGGGACTGGTCGCGCTGGCTCTCGCCGCGGCCACCCCGGCGCTGGCGCAGGACACGACCAATGTGGGGCGGACCCCCCAGCCCGACACACTGACGATGCCAGGTCAGGGAGGCGGGGCTGACACCGCCGGGTTCGCGGGCATGGAACGCAACGACCCGAGCGGCGCGAGGCAGGACACGACCACACAGGTCGAGACCGGCGCGGTGAAGCCGACCGAGCCGGAGAAGCCCGGTCCGGCCCCGGCGCCTACCGCGGTCGAAAGCAAGGACCCGAACGGCTTCAGGTGGACCGACCCGGGTGACTGGGCCAAGGCGGGCCAGACTCCGCCCCCGGGCGCGACGGATGCGGTACAGAAGCCCGGCACGGAGCCATCACAGCCCGGCCAGGGCGGCGCGGCGGACACGGCCGGCTACTCGGGTATGGAGCGGGACACCAGCGGACACAAGGACAAGTCAAAGCATCCGGCCGACAGCACCAAGCCATAACGTTGCCCGAAACCGAATTGAACGGGGGCTTCGACATTCCGTCGAAGCCCCCGCTTTTCGTGTGCCGTTGACACCTGCGAGCTACTCCAACGCTCGCTCCAGGCGGGCATAGGCACTGTCACCTTCGGCGCCGTCCATGAGTTCGCGGAGGGCGCTCACACTCGTCCGCACGTCGGCGTCGTGCCGGAGGTGCCAGCGGTCGAAGAGATCGAGCCGGGTGCGGTAGATGGTGGCTCCGATCAGCTGCGCGTTGTTGATCGGGCGCTCGGACAGCCGTCCGATACGATAGGTGCGGAGCTCCGCGCCCACCGGGCCCGCGAGCTGAGCCCGCGCCCATTCGGCCGCTTCCGCCCGGCCGCGCTCGAGCGCCATCGAGTCGGGCTGGGTGGCGTAGAAGTTGTCCAACCGGGCGGTCAGCTCCGCGTAATAGCGGCCCAGCACCATCTCGTCGTGCCACCGGTCCAATGCCCGCCGCGCGGCCGCGGTATCGCCGCGGGTCCGGAAGAAGTGCTCGGCCGCATGGTACCCCACGTACTCCGCGAAGCTCTCGTTGAACGGCGTGGCGCTCCGGACGTAGAGCGAGTTATGGGCGATCTCGTGAAACACCAGCGCGGCCAGCTCCACCGAGTCCCGGGTCAGCGCGGTCGAGAGCAGCGGATCATTGAACCAGCCGAGGGTCGAGAAGGCGGCGGCCGGCCGCAGGTACACGTCGTAGCCCCGGGCGGCGAGACCGCCGGCCTCGAGACGCGCCCTGCGGAAATCGAAAAAGCCCTTGTAGGGAATTCGGCCGACGATCGGATACTTCCAGGTGTACGGGCAGATGCAGTTCTTCGGCGCGGCGCTCAGGTTGAGCAGCAGCGTATCGCGCCCGATGTCGGTGAACGTGGTGTACGTCTGCTTGGCGGCGAGACCGAGTCCGGCGGCGTGATCCCGGGTTTTCCGTACCAGGCCGAGAGAGGCACGAAACTCCGGCTTGATGGCCGGGTCGGCGATGAGCTGGTCGATCGGACGGGCGTCCCGGAGAATGCGCGACTCCTCCAGGCCTGCCCGGGTGACGTAGCGTACGTCGTCGCTGGCGAGATAGGCGGTGCCGTACCCCGCGAACAGCACGCCGACGGCGATGAGAAAGATCATGAGACCCCGCCGGGGGCGCATTCCGCGTCAGCGGACGCGGACCAGCCCCACGCGCGGCACGGCCGCCGCTGAAATCTGGCCGCCGGAGTTGTTCGTCAGCAGCAGCTGAACGCCCTCGGCGCCCGAACTCTGGATGATTCGCACGTGGCGGCCCGAACCCTGTCGGAGGGTACCGGTCCGGGTGTACGTACCCGTCTTCGTGCTGTCGGGCACGAGCGGGTACACCCGGGGAAAGCTTCCGGGGTCTCGATCGTGCGCCGTCGCGAACTGCTGGCGGATATTGAGCGTGATGTAGCGGAGCCGCTGGCTGGAGGGAGTGAAGCCCGACAGATCGCTGAGATAGTTGGCCAGCTGCCACTGCGTGACCAACGTGGAGAACGTCTCTCCGGACTCCGCTTCGATGTTGGCCGCGCCGTTGAGATTGGTCTGCACCAGTGCCCGGGTGAAGTCG
The DNA here is from genome assembly GCA_035707305.1 of Gemmatimonadales bacterium. GTDB lineage: Bacteria > Gemmatimonadota > Gemmatimonadetes > Gemmatimonadales > GWC2-71-9 > DASQPE01. The sequence goes on along the minus strand of DASSUE010000293.1, from coordinate 11,534 downwards.
GTGCCGCGCACCCGGAATCCAGACGGGGTATTGTTGTCGAACTGGTCCGCGATCCAGCGGACGAAGAGCCAGCCCGCGCCGCGCTCCTCCAGCGACCCACCGGTCCCCGCGGGCGAAATGAGGAACGCGGCTTCCGGATTCTCGAGATAGTCGTACGCGTTCAGGTAGTTCGAAAGCGCGTACTGGTTATAGGTCGTGCCGGGAGCCTGTCCGGTGGTGTCGGGTACGAGGCGACCCGCCAGCTCCTCCGCGTAGTGCGACAAGCCCTCGTTGAGCCAGGTTTCCTCCGGATCACCGTCGCGCACGATCGCATGCTGGTTGTAGCTGATCATGTGCTGGAACTCGTGCACGAACGTGGGCGCCAGATTGATCTGCGCGAACGACTTCGAGATGTCGCAGTTGGTTGTGGCGGTGCTCAGCGGGTCGGGAACCAGGCTGTAGAACACCTCCCCGTTGTTAGAGTTCGGGACGGCTTCCAGATCCTGCCCGAAGAAGTAGCCCAGAATGACGCTGCCGGTCGAGTTGCAGTTGGGGCTCAGCTCGTTGATCTTCGGGGTCAGCAACACCTGCACCACGCCGTTCGCATCGATGTCGGATTCCCGTCCGAAGTTCAGCGTGTCGATCGGGTACAGGAAATCGTCGAACACTTGTGCGATATCGTTTAGCTCGAGCGCAGTGTATCGCTGCGTGACGGTGGAGGCGTTGTCCACGTAGATCGCCACCTTGTCGCGCACGACCTCCGCCGTCGCCCGGACGGAGACGAAGTCGCCGCAGTTTGTGTCGGTGCAGACGAAGAAGTCCTTCTCGGACCCCTGTGCCGGCGCGGCGGCGAACGACGGTCCCTGGAGCCGGCCGTGTCTGGCATCGAACATTCGGCGTGGATCGCGAGCCAGCATGCGCTCCCGCTCCCGCAGCATGCGGTGGAACCGGGGGGCATTGGCGGGACCCCGGAACGCCGACACCAGCGGCGAAGGCAGCTGGCCCACGCTGGCCGTCAGACCCGAGGGGTTGCCGGAGATCGAATAGGGCGCCGTGATCCCGTTGGCCACCTCCGCCCCTGCCGTGGAGACGGCCAGGTAGAGGTGTTCGGCCCCGCCCGAGCCGGCCGCAGGCACCGACGGCAGAGAAACACAGGCTCCCTGTGCCGTCGGATCGACGATTGCAAAGGCGCCCACCGCCACGGTCGTGGGCTGAACCTGGGCGCAGTTCAGGCTGGGGCCCGGATTCGGGCCGCCCGGATCGCCGCCGCACCCTGCAAGGAATAAGGCACTGGCGGCGACGCTGACACCGAGAATTTTGGGAAGCAAGGCCATGGGCTCCGGCGGGATTCGGGAACGATATAATCGTGCAAGATATTGGGTTGCAATAGCTTTTGACAATCGTCGGACCTCCCGGTACCTTGACCTCGTGTCCGACGACGCCTGGCTGTCCGCCATCAAGTTCGATGCCGAGGGACTGGTGCCGGTCGTCGCGCAAGAGAGCGGATCCGGCGACGTCCTGATGGTGGCGTATGCCAACCGGGACGCCCTCTCCCAGACTCGCTCCACCGGCCTGGCCCACTATTACAGTCGATCCCGGCGCGCCCTTTGGCTAAAGGGGGAAACCTCGGGCCACGTTCAGCAGGTGCGGCAGATTCGAGTCGACTGCGACGGCGACACCGTCCTCTACCGGGTGTCCCAAACCGGGGTCGCCTGCCACACCGGTGAGCGAACCTGTTTCGCCACGATGGTGACGCCCGACGGCGGAACAGCCCACACCGCCGACGAGGGCGGCCACGTGCTGTCCCGCCTGGCCGAACGGGTCGCCGCGCGGGCGGCCCTGCGGCCCAACGGATCCTACACTGTCCGGCTGTTGGAGGGCGGGCCTGCCACCGCCGCCCAAAAGTTCGGCGAAGAGGCGGTCGAGGTGGTCGTGGCCGCGCTGGCGCAGGACGATGCCCGGCTCGCTGCCGAGGCCGCCGACCTGCTGTATCACCTGGTGGTGCTGTTCCAGGCTCGCGGAATGCCCCTGAGCCGGGTATGGGACGAGCTGGACCAACGGATGGTTAAGTAGCGCTCATTCCAATGGCCTTTGTCCACCTTCACACCCACTCCGAATACTCGCTGCTCGACGGCGCGAACCGGATTCCGGAACTGGTCGCTCATGTCGCCGGCCTGGGGATGGACAGCCTCGCCGTCACCGATCACGGCAATCTGCACGCGGCGTGGGGGTTCTACGAGGCAGCCAGGGCGCGCGGCATCCGCCCCATACTCGGGTTCGAGGCGTATCTCGCGTTCGGCCCGCGGCAGGAGCCACAGAAGCCGCAGTGGGCGCCGGCCCCGTACAGCCACCTCGTGCTGCTGGCGAAGGATCGCGTCGGATATCGCAACCTGGTGCGACTGACTTCGATCGGGTTCACCGAAGGCTTCTACCGCCGGCCGCGAATCGATCGCGAGTCGCTGGAGCGTCATTCCGACGGCCTCGTGTGCCTCGCGGCATGCCTCTCAGGCGAAGTGGCGCTCTGGCTCCGGCAGCAGAATTGGGATCGGGCCCGCGACACCGCCGAATACTTCGCCAAGCTGTTCGGACCGGAGAGATTCTGGCTCGAGATCCAGCAGCACGGCATTCCGGAAGAAAAGCTGGTGACGGAGGGGATGCTGGGTCTGGGACGTGAGCTGGGGATCGGGGTCGTGGCGACCAACGATGCGCATTATCTCCGGCGGGAGGACGCCGAGGCGCACGATGTGCTGCTCGCGATCGGAACCGGCGCCGACCTCGACGATCCCAAGCGATTCCGGTTCACCGGCCAGGAATCGTACGTCAAGAGCGAGGCCGAGATGCGCGCGCTGTTCCGCGAGCATCCAGAGACGATCGACAACACCGCCCGCGTGGCGGATCTGTGCGAGTTCTCGTTCGAGAAGAAGTACTACCTGCCGCGGTTTCCCCGGCCGGCCGGCCATGCCAGCGACGAGGAGCTGCTCGAGACGCTGGCACAGCGCGGCGCGGAGCGGCGCTACGGCACGCCGCTGCCCGCCAAGGTGGCCGAGCGGCTCGCCTACGAGCTGGGCGTCATCAACCGTGCGGGCTATGCGGGCTATTTCCTGATCGTCCAGGACTTCATCGCCGCGGCCCGGGAGCGCGGCATTCCGGTCGGGCCGGGCCGGGGGTCCGCCGCGGGCTCGTTGGTGGCGTTCGCGCTCGGCATCACCAGCGTGGACCCCCTCGCGTTCGACCTCCTGTTCGAGCGGTTCCTCAATCCTGAGCGCGTGTCCATGCCGGACATCGACGTGGATTTCTGTTTCGAGCGTCGGGGCGAGGTGATCGACTATGTGCGGGAGCGGTACGGCCGCGCCAGCGTGGGGCAGATCGTCACGTTCGGCACCATGAAGGCACGCGCAGCGGTGAAGGACGTCGCCCGCGTGCTCCGGATTCCGCCGGGTGACGCCGACCGAATCACGAAGTTGATCCCGTCGGGTCCCGCGTACAGCCTCACTATTCCCGAGGCCGTCGAGAAGGTCAGCGAGCTGCGGGATCTGCTGCGGACCGATGCCACCTACGGCCGGCTGGTGCAGCTGAGCTCGCGCATCGAAGGAATCTCCCGCCACATGTCGGTCCACGCCGCGGGCGTGGTCATCGCCCCGGGTCCGCTCTCGGACTACGTGCCGGTCTGTACCGCACCGACCAAGGGAGCCGGACAAGGCAACGGCGAGGAGGACGCGATCATCACCCAGTACGACATGGTGGCGCTCGAGAAGGTCGGCATGCTCAAGATGGACATGCTCGGCCTCAAGACGCTCACCGTCATTCACGATGCGGTCGAGATGGTCGCGGCGCGCACCGGGGAGCGGATCGACGTCGAGTCGCTTTCGTTCGACGACCCTGGCGTGTACGCCTTGCTCAGGCGGGGGCGCACGGGCGGCATCTTCCAGTTCGAATCGCCGCTGGCGACCGACACGCTGCGCGCGATGAAGTGCGACCGCTTCGACGATCTGGTGGCGTGCAACGCCCTGCTCCGCCCCGGCCCGCTCGATGCCGGAATGCACACGGTTTTCATCCGGCGGAAGTTGGGTCAGGAGCGGGTGACCTACGCCCACCCCCTGCTGCGCGAGATCCTCGAGCCGACGTACGGCGTCATCACCTACCAGGAACAGGTGATGCGCATCGCGAACGTACTGGCCGGGTTTACGCTGGCCGAAGCCGACGTGCTGCGAAAGGCGGTCGGCAAGAAGGACCAGGAACTGGCCAACCAGGAAGTGGCCAAGTTCGTCGAGCGCGCCATCGCGCAGGGACATTCGCGACAGGTGATCGAGGAGCTGGGCCGCCAGATCGTCACGTTCGGGCGCTACGGCTTCAACAAGTCACACTCGGTCGCGTATTCCGTGCTGTCGTATCAGACCGCCTGGCTCAAGACGCACCACCCGGCCGAGTTCATGGCCGCGTTGCTGTCGAGCGAGATCGGGAGCACCGACAAGGTGGTGCAGTACATCAACGAGGCGCGAGAGGTCGACCTCGAGATCCTTCCGCCCGACGTCAACGAGTCCGGGTTCAAGTTTACCGTCGTGGGAGACCGGCGCATCCGCTTCGGCCTCGGGGCGGTGCGCAATGTGGGTGAGGCCGCCATCGAGTCCATCATCCGCGGCCGGGCTGACGGCCCGTTCACGTCGCTCGCCGACTTCGTGGAGCGGATCGATCTGCGGCTCTGCAACAAGCGGGTCCTGGAATCGCTGATCGTCGCCGGCGCCTGCGACGGACTCGGCGGGCACCGGAAACAACTGTGCGAGGCGCTCGATCGCGTGCTGGCCGAAGCCCAGCTCAAGCAGGCTGAGCGGGAGGCGGGCCAGGGATTGCTGTTCGAGCTGGCGGGAACGAGCGGGAACGGGCGAGAACAGGCGAGGGCGGAGCGTTCCCTGCCCGACGTGCCCCCCTGGACGGAGGCGGAGCGGTTGGCCAAGGAAAAAGAGGTGCTGGGCTTCTTCATCTCCGGACATCCGCTGGAACGATTCCGGAGCGAAGCGGAGCTGTTCGGCACCCGAACCACCGCGACCCTGCACGAGTGGAGCGAGCATCCGGTGAGCATCGCCGCGGTCATCACGGCGGTGCGGCGGCAGATCTCCAAGAAGACGGGTAAGGAGTATGCCCGTCTGGTGCTCGAGGACTTCCACGGCACCGCCGAGGGCATCGTCTTCCCCGAGGCATGGGTGAAGCTGAATCAGCTGGTCGCGCCAGACGAGGCCATGCTGCTCGTGGGCGGGTACAGCCAGCGGGACCGGGGGGAAGACCGGGCACCGTTCGTGGTCGAGAGCGCGCGGCCGTTGAGTGAGCTGCGGAGCTCCGGACAGGTCGGGCTCAGTCTTCGGTGGCGTTCCCCATCCGCCCCACGGCCGGACACGGTCCATGCGGCCGCGGCCTTGTGCCGGGCCCACCCCGGGCCGGTGCCGATCTATATTGATTGGTCCGATGGAAACGGCGAGGCAGTTCGGCTGCGCTCGCGACGGGTGCGCGTCGCGGCGGAAGAGGAGCTGCTGCGGGCTCTTCGGGATCTCCTCGGCAGCGACGCCGTCCACTTCGTGAAAGCGGGTTGAGCGAATGCCCCCGTCAGCCTACAGCCTCGAGTTCGAGAAACCGTTGCTCGAGCTCGAGCGGCAGATCGACGAGCTCAAGCGCCTGGGCGAAGAACGCCAGATCGACGTCGACGGTGAGCTGCAGGGCCTGCAGGCCAAGCTGGAAGGCCTGCGCGGCGAAATTTACCGGAGCCTGACCCCGCTCCAGCGAGTCATGGTTGCCCGGCACCCGCGCCGGCCGTACACCCTCGATTATCTGAGCACCATCTTCACCGATTTCATCGAGCTGCACGGCGACCGGCTCTATCGCGACGACCCCGCGATCGTCGGTGGCTGGGCTCGGCTGGCAGGCGTATCGGTGATGGTCGTGGGGCATCAGAAGGGGCGTGACACCAAGGAGAATCTCAAACGCAACTTCGGCATGCCACATCCCGAGGGCTACCGGAAGGCGCTGCGACTCATGGAGACCGCCGCCAAGTTCAGCGCGCCGGTGGTGACGCTGATCGACACACCGGGGGCATATCCGGGTATCGGCGCGGAGGAGCGCGGCCAGTCCGAAGCGTTGGCCCGGAACATTCTCGAGATGGCAGGTCTGGAGACGCCGGTTGTCACCTGCGTCATCGGCGAGGGTGGCTCCGGCGGCGCCCTGGCGCTCGGCGTGGCGGACCGGGTGCTGATGCTGGAGAACTCGGTCTACTCCGTTATCTCGCCGGAAGGGTGCGCAGCCATCCTCTGGAAGGATGCCAGCCAACGCGAACGCGCGGCCGAGGCGCTCAAGCTCACCGCGGAAGACCTGCTCCGCCTGAAGCTCATCGATGAAGTGGTCCCGGAGCCCGTCGGCGGTGCCCACATCGATCCCGACGCAACCGGCGAATCCCTGCGTGAAGCGCTCATCCGTCATGTCACCGAGCTGCGCAAGATACGGCCGGAAAAGCTGGTGAAGCGCCGCGCGGAGAAATACGCCGCGATGGGCGCGTTCACCGAAGCCTGACGGGTACGCACGTGCAGACCATCGAGGTCCGCTTCAAGGGGACCCGCAAAGGCTACTTCACCTGGCCGGATGACGCCGAGCCGCTCCGGCTGCAGGAAGCGGTCGTGGTCGAGGTCGAACGCGGCCGCGACTACGGCCGGGTCACCGCTACGGGCGCCGTCGCACAGCGGAAGTGCGGCGGCTGTTCGTCGGGTGGCTGCGGGGTCTCGGAGCCGTCCGCCGAGGAGCCGCTCAAGTCCGTGCTTCGGCGTGCCACGTCCGACGATGCCCGGACGTTCCAGGAATGCCGCCGTTCCGAGGAAGAGGTCCGGCGGAAGGTCGTCGAGCGGGTACGCCACCACGGGCTCGTGATGAAGGTGAGTGACACCGAGTGGCAGTGGGACCGGAACAAGCTCACGATCTACTTCACCGCGGAGCAGCGGGTGGACTTCCGGGCGTTGGTCCGCGACCTCGCGTCCCTCTTCCGTACCCGCATCGAGCTGCGCCAGATCGGGGTGCGTGACGAGGCGGCCCGCCTGTCCGGCGTGGGCCGCTGCGGCCGGGAGTACTGCTGCTCGACCTGGCTCACCGAGCTTTCTCCGGTCAATCTCTCGCTCGCCAAGGACCAGCATCTGTCGCTCAATCCGTCGCAGATCTCCGGCGGGTGCGGGCGGCTGCTGTGCTGTCTCAAGTACGAGCACGAATTCTACGTCGAGGCGCGCAAGCGCTTCCCCCGGGAAGGCAAGAGCGTCCGCACTGCGGTCGGGGTGGAGAAAGTGATCGCGGTCGACATCTTCCGCGAGCGGGTCTTTCTCCGCAGCGAGGAGCAGGGCGCCCGCATCATCCCGCTGGTCCAGTTCCGGTCCGAGATCGAGAACCCGGCCGACCTCCCTGCCGCGCCGGCCAAGCCGCCGCCCGGCCAGCCCGAACGCCGGCGGCGGGGGCGCGAGTGAGCAAGTTTTTCATCACCACCGCCATCGATTACGCGAACGGCGATCCTCACCTCGGGCATGCGCTCGAGAAGATCGGCGCGGATTGCATCGCGCGATATCGCCGGCTTCGCGGCGACAACGTCCGGTTCCTGATGGGCATGGACGAGCACGGCCAGAAAGTCGCCCAATCGGCCGAGGCTGCCGGCATGGCCCCGCAGGACTGGGTGAGCACCATCGCTGATCGCTTCGCACGCACCTGGGCCCGGCTCCTCTGCTCCCACGATGATTGGATCCGGACCACCGAGGAGCGGCACAAGCGCTCGGTAACACGGTTCATCGAGCTGATCCTCGAGCGCAACCCGGACGACATCTACGTCGGCGAATACGAGGGGCTGTACTGCGTGGGCTGCGAGGAATTCAAGCAGGCGTCGCAGATCATCGACGGCCGTTGCATCGAGCACCCCAGCCGCGACCTCGAGCGCCGGCGGGAGCGGAACTACTTCTTCCGGTTGAGCCGGTGGGGGCCCCGGGTGCTGGAGTTGATTCGCTCCGGTGAATTCGAGGTCGCACCCGGCATTCGTAGAAACGAGGTCATCCGGGTGATCGAGGACGGCCTGGAGGACATCTCGATTTCCCGGGTGCGGTTTGCGTGGGGCATCCCGTTCCCCGGCGACCCCGAACACACCGTCTACGTCTGGTTCGACGCGCTCATCAACTATCTCAGCGCCACCGGTTTTCCCGAGCCGGGTTACGACCGCCTCTGGCCCGCCGACCTCCACGTGATCGGGAAGGGTATTTCCCGGCTCCACTGCGCACTCTGGCCCGCGATGCTCCTGAGCGCCGGGCTGCCGGTGCAGCGGAAGGTCTGGGCGCACGGCTACGTCCAATGGGGCGGCGCCAAGGTCTCCAAGTCGGAGGGTGGTGCGGTTGACCTCGACACTGCGATCGACCGGCACGGCGCCGACGCGCTGCGCTATTTCCTGTTGCGCGAGGTCGGGTTCGAGGCGGACGGCAACTTTACCTGGGAACGCTTCGACGACCGCTACGCCGCGGACCTCGCGGACGGCCTCGGCAATCTGGTGTCTCGCTCGCTCTCCATGATCGTGAAGTACCGCGGCGGCGTCATTCCGCCGGGTGACGCGACCCCGCTCGACGCCGAGGGCCGTCGCGCGGTGCAGGCCTACGCCGACGCGATGGACCGCCTCGATCTTCGCGGGGGGGCCGACGCGGCGTGGCAACTGGTGTCCGCGGCCAATCTGTACATCCAGCGCACGGCGCCCTGGGCGCTCGCGAAGGCAGACCGGGAGAGCGAGCTGGACCAGGCCCTCGCAAGCCTTGGCAGGGCACTGTGGAGACTTGCAGTCCTGGCCACTCCGTTCATCCCCGGCAAGGCGCAACTGATGTGGGCGGCGTTGGGGTGCCGCGGTGATGCCGCAGCAGCGCCGTGGTCTGCACTCTCGGCCCCACCCGCCCCGGGACAGCGGGTCGAGGCACCCGGGGTTCTCTTCCCCAAACCTCTCCCGGCCTAACACTTACGGCCCTAGTGTGCAAGCCCTTGGAATGTCAAAGGGTTAGGCGTGCAGATTTCGGCTTGACAACCGCTCCGGACGGCAGAAATTTTGCCCACCATTCGAGGTGATCGTGGTCACGCACAAAGTCGGTACCAGAGGGCATTTTACGCCGCCGGCGCGAACCCGGCAGGCAACTCCTATAGGTGGATTCATCAATGGCCAAGCGCCGCTGGACCATATTGCTCGTGCCGAACGGCGCCGCACCCTCGAAAGTCGTCGAGGTATCGCGTGGCCTGCTTCGGTTCGCCGGCACCATGGGGGTGCTCCTGTTTGTGAGCGCTCTCCTGGTGGGATACGCGACCGTGTCGCGCCGGCTCGACTTGTCGCGCACCGCAGCTCTCGAAGCCGAGAATCAACGTCTGGCTCGTGAGATCGGCGACCTGAGCGGGCGCCTGGCACACCTTTCCGATACGATAGCCCAGATCTCTCGTCGAGACGCCCGCATCCGGGTGCTCGCCAACCTCGAGCCGATCGACCCTCAGGTGCAGGCGGCCGGTATCGGTGGTCCCGCGGCGTCGGGCGCGCCAGCCGACGTGAGCACGCCGGCGCTCCGTCGCGCCAACGATGTCCGGGTGGATCTCAATGCCCTGATTCGCCGCGCGAATCTGCTCGCCTCGTCGTTCGATGCCGCCGCCGACAGCCTCAAGAGTCACAAGGAACGGCTCGCAGCCACCCCGTCGATCATGCCGACGCAGGGCTGGCTCACCAGCGCGTTCTCGGCCATGCGGGCGCATCCGGTCCTTCACGTGGCTCGGCCACACGAGGGCATCGATGTCTCCGCGCCGATGGGCACGCCCATCGAAGCGCCGGCCGCCGGGGTAGTTCGTTCGGCCGGGTGGGAAGCGGGATACGGCCATACCATCGAGATCGATCACGGGTACGGGATCATGACCCGGTTTGCCCACGCCTCGCGCCTGTTGGTGCGTCAGGGCCAGCGGGTCTCGCGGGGCGAGAAGATCGCGCTGGTCGGCAACTCCGGCCTCGCGACGGGACCGCACTTGCACTATGAGGTGCACGTGAACGGCCGCGCGGTGAACCCGCTGCGGTACGTGATGCCCGAGACGGTTGTCTTTGATTGACAGGTGTGAAGGTCAGGAGGAGATGAAGTAGGCGGTAGAGGCGGTAGAGACGGTAAGGGTTGCTAAAGTCTCTACCGCCATTACCGTCCTCACCGCCGCGGTACTGCCCTTTCAGAAGTTCACCTTCGGTACCTGTTGTGCCGCCGCATCCGCTTCGAAGTACTCTCTCGGCGTGCCCATTCCAAACACCTTGGCCGTCAGGTTGTACGGGAAGCGGCGGATGTAGGCGTTGAACTCGCCGACCGCAGTGTTGTAATCCGTGCGTGCGACGGCGATCCGGTTTTCAGTGCCCTCCAGCTGATCCTGCAGCTGCCGGAAGCTCTCGCTGGAACGGAGCTGGGGATAGTTCTCCACGATCGCCAAGAGGCGGCCGAGCCCCTGCGTGAGCTCCGCATTGGCAGCGGCCATGTCGCCCACGTCGCCCGTCTGCACCGCGCCGGCGAGCTTGGCGCGCGCGTTGGCGATGTTGGTGAAGACAGTCGTCTCCTGGGCCGCCACGCCTTTCACTGTCTCGACCAGGTTCGGAATCAGGTCCGCTCGCCGCTGCAGCTGGGTCTGGATCTGACCCTTGCCCTGGTTCACCCGCTCGTCGAGGGTCTGAATCGTGTTGTAGCCGCAGCTCGAGGTCAGCATCAGCACGGCGAGGAGCGTCGGCACGCGGACGGCATGAGCGCTCATTGGTGCGGATCTCCCAGATTGTGTTCGTCGGCATAACGCACGGTGTGAGCCACCGCGTCGAGATAGCGTTCGTACTCCGCGCCGGTGGTCCGCGGTCCACGCTCGGCACGGCGGCGGAACAGCAATTCCACCGACGCCGGGTCGAAGCCCACCAGCGCGGCGGCGGCCCGAATCACGGCGAGGCCGTCACCGGCGCTGTCCCGTCCGGCCAGCCGGAGCAGGCAGCGAAACAGCAGCACGATCGTAGAGACGCTGTCGGAAGCCACCTCGCCCAGCGCCTGGGAATTGTCACCGTGGAGCGCGTATGCCTGCCGGAGGCGCAGCAGCTTGCCCCGGAACTCGCGCTCGAGGGCGGTGCGGAGCGCGGACCGGTCGGGCTCCATGCCGGCGAGGAGGTCGTTCCCGCGGAGCACGCGATACGCCGCCCGCATGTCGCAGATTTCGATGGGGAACGCGTCGCCTGCCTGGTTCCACTCGTCGCGCGTGATGAGGAGCGGGAGCACTGGAGACGAGGCGCGCCAGCGATCGAACGCCGGCTGCAGCGCGCGGAGCGTCGCCGGACCCGCCTCCGGCACGACGAGCATGAGATTGACGTCCGAGCGGCCGGGCACGTACTCGTCGCGCGCGGCCGAGCCCACCAGCAGGGCAGTATACCCCTGCCCCAGCGCGCGGTCGGCGTCGGTGAGAAAGCGCTCCGTCAGCCGGGCGACGTCGTCGTGCATCAGAATCTCCCGCCGGCGCCACCGCCGCTGAACCCGCCGCCC